>CALVLX010000144.1 GCA_944341195.1 uncultured Clostridia bacterium | reverse complement strand
GATACAACCGACTTAAGTGGTGGTTCACTTGGTTTATTGACGGTAGATTTTACATCAGATTTAGATGATATTTGGGGAAGTAACGGGAATTCCATATTTGATACTTCGACAGGTGTAGATTTGTCAGCCTTGACTGGTGAGGAGTTGTACACTCAGGCTAGTAAGCAGTGTTTGGAAATAGTTGCAGATTCTTGTGAAAATGATGCTGTTTTGACGATGGCGCGTAGCGCATATGGGATAATGGTTACCCAAGATTGTAATTTATATGAAAAAAATATCAATTCTCAGAAAGAAAGCTTAGAGCAAACTGTCCGTACCGCAGAGAAGTATTTAAGAGAGGCGCGTTTGTCAGAATATCAGTCTCATAATTCCGCGGATGTTAACGAGTGCATATCGAACGTTCGTTCTGCAATATTATCCGATGCGGCATGTGGGCCAAATTATGAGCGCTGTTTGGATTATACAGGGGCATATATAAATCAAAGCACAGGAGAACCAAGATTCTCACCAAGATTGTTCCAGTTGGCGGATTTGATAACGCTTCCTGGTGTTACATCAAGTGGGGCAAGTGACGACGTTTTAGGTGCAAATGCAGCGTTTAATACGTTTTTGGATAGCCGTCGTATGTTTGCGGAATCTGCATTAGATTCTTGTCGTGATATGGCAGACATTGTTTGGGAAGAGTTTAAGCGTCAGGCATTGATTGAAATAGCCCAAGCTCAGGCCGAAAAAATAGAAGAAGTTAAAATGTCTTGTGTTAACACGATAGCGGAGTGTTATGATACCCAGACTGGTGCATTGCAAGATTTTGATACTACAACGGCACAGTATACTGGCGCGTTGAGTGCAACGGCGGCTAAGTCTATGTGTAAAGATCAGGTTATAGCCTGTGCGTCGTTGTATGGAAATACCGATGGATGTGAGTTTGATAATAACGGGCGGCTTAAAGTTAATGGAACTACTGGTGCGGCAGCTGATCAAGCATGTGGACTTACGGCATTGATTAATTTTGTTGATGCGGTAGATACTGTAAGAATTGGCGAAGGGTGTGAAACATCATTGAATAATTATTTGAAGAATTTGTGCACACCGACAAGTGGAACAAACGGTTATCCTTGGAATTGCGTTACTTTGTCAGAGGAAGATTTAGAAGAGCAAATTGATGAGTTTATAAAAAATAATTGTGGTGATGATACCTTTGAGACGCAAAAAAATAATGTAATGGAGGATTTCAAGGAAAACATGGATTATATTTTAATGAATGCGTGTGAAAGTTTAGATGGCTATTGGATCGGGAAAGACGACGACACAAATAGTAGCATTTATTCTGAACGTTCAAAGGGTTCTGTATTAGATGTGTTTTACAGAAATGTATATGGTGGGAATAGAAATACAGCGTGGGGAACGTGCTATGAGAATACTACTATGCTAAGATGTTTGGGATATAACGAGACTGGAAAAGAAGCGGTGGCGTCTTATGATGCAACAAGGGACGAGTGCGTGTTCTCAGAAAGTTGGTATAAGGAAAAATGTGGTTCGATTGGCGGGTATTACAATGGTGGTTTTTGCTATGTTTTGCCAGATTAATATTTGGATGGGTGAAGAATGAAAATACAGAATTTATTGTTTTTTTGTTATTTTTCCTTGTTCTTGATACCTGCGTATGCGGGCGGTGGTGTTAATGTTAGTTCTTTGGTTAATGAATGGGGTGGCGGTGGCATGTCATTGTGTGGTACAAGCACACTTGAAGGGACCGAGGCTTGTATTGGTGCAAGTGCCGCAGCGAATTGTGGTAAGCATGGGGTTTATGCTAGGGATTATACAGATGAATTTGGTATGCAGATGATGGTTGCCAGAAAGGTGACGGAACGGGGTGCGTATTTTTGCCCAACCCAATTAGAAGGGAAAAATAAGAACAAGGGGAACGCATGGACAGAAGCCGCAGATTTAAATTCCACATGTGTTTGGTTGTGTAAAAAGGGATATACCGGTTCGACATGTGAATTAACAGAAAGTGCTGTAAAAACATGTGATACATCATTGTTAAGACGTAGTGATTATTCTAACATTGCGCGCGCATCCAGTGGTGCTAATATAGAAGAAAGTATCGCAATGTTTTATTTTAATAAATATGATTCTTGTGGACATGGGCATGATGAAGGTGAAGAAGAGCATGATATGATTCTTGCCATAACCGGTTGGTTGCCAAGTGGACACGGGGCCAAGGTGCGCCAGATGGTATGGCGGGCGCAACGAGAGGGTTGGCGTCATATGATTTCTTGGGCGGCCGTTTATCCTGCAACGAATACAGAGGAAATAGTTGTTTGTAAGAATGGATATAGACCAAATTACAATAATACTGATTGTGAAGAGATAAACCCTACCCTATGTCAAGCACAGAGTATTTGTGATGGTTGGGCCGATTTTGATGAAAGTATACATACGTTATATCAAGCAAATGATAATCAAGATTGTTATCAGTTCCGTTGTACTGATAGTGCAATGGGTTTTGTGTCAGCTGCCAACAGAACATGCGAAGTTTGTGCGGCGGAAAATATTAGTGGTGGGGTTTCGCCAGCTGATGGAACGTGTGTTCAGTGCCCTGTGGGACAGATTTTTGATGAAGATGCCGCTGCCGCGGGTTATTGTGTTAATGCGGTTGCATATTCAAAAACAGATCTTATGTATGGGAAAGGTAAAACAAAATCATCTGATTTAAATAATCAATGTTGGTTGGAGCTATATCCAAGTGATTATAAGGCTTGTGTAGAAGGAAATTCCGGCAACAATACAAATAATAATACAGGCAATACTTCGAATACTTTGTTAAGAGCAGAATTTATGGATAATACTGGTGGAGGTCTTAATATTAACAATATAAATACCGCTGGTAGTGTAATAGGAACAACTATGGGGGTTGCTGGAATTATGCCCGCAAATTAATCATAAAAAAACCGCATTCAGCGGTTTTTTATGATTCCCCATTTAATGCTTTTAACATTTTCATTATAGTTTCGCGTTGAGCGTCATTCGGTAGTTTCCAGTACAAATTTATCAGTTGTAAGGATTCGTTTTTTGCAAGTGGATCATCGGCTGATTGCTCTGATACCCTTTGAACAC
>CALVLX010000143.1 GCA_944341195.1 uncultured Clostridia bacterium | reverse complement strand
CCGCTTACACCGGTTGATTTAAGCGTAGTTTTGCAATGTCCTTTAGTTTTTGCGTTGAACACATACGCCATATCTTCAACAGCCGCATTGTCTGCGCCTATTTCGGTTTCCATTTGCACCAACTCTGCATAAGTAGGCTGAGCGGCCGCAAATTTAACAACATTTATACCGTCAGTATTTTTAATGCCGTTTGGCTGGTTGGTAGTTCCTGTACCATAGAAGGCGGCTTTATCAATTGCAAGCGCTAAAGCAAGTGCAATATCTTGCCTTACAAAGTTTTCCAAGTCCATGCTTGATTGTTTTAGCATAGTTCTTGTGATGTAAGTGTTTGCCGCCACGGTCTTCATTCTTAATTGAAGCGTGCCAAAGGTTGCATTACTTGTTGCCGGCGCGGTGTCTTCACCTACCCAGTAAGCGCTTGCGCCTGCTGTCTGCTTCGGAATGTCGATATTACCAACCAAGCCGGTTAATTGTCTTGCTAACTGCATAATAACAGATTTATTGCGCAAAAGGTCAATAAATGAGCCGGTCAAAAGTTTTGTTTCAATTGTTGCACCGCCGGCTGTTGTATCTAAACTTGCTTTAGGAAGTGCCGGGGCTACCAATGCTTCAACCGGGATTACAAGACCTTTGTTTTTAGCGCCGTATTTTTCTTTTGCTTTTGCGCACATTTCAAATTCTTTTTGCGCTAAATCTTGTGCGTAACGGTCTGTAGGATTAGCCAAAGCATTTATAAGGTTTACAAAACTGAAATTGCGGGCTTCATCCAAAGTAAGACCTACACCGAAATTAGAGTTAAGCGGCTTTTGGTTGCTTGATTGACCTTTAAGCAATTCATCTTTAAACTGGTCTACTGTTTTGTTATCTTTTACGAAATCTAACGCTTTTTCTTTTGCGTTGTATTCTTCGCCCAGCTTAATAATGGTTGCTACTCTTTCTTTTTCTGCCTTAATCTGCGCGTCTGCTTTAGCTTTAATTGCGGCTTCGTTGTCTTCACCTTCGCCGTCGCTTTCCTGCATTTTTGCGCTAATCATAGCTTTAATTTGAGCGTCTGTCATTCCTGCATTAATTAATGCGTCATAATCAAGCCCGTAGGCTTCACACATCTTTTTTAAATTCATTTTTTTATTCCCTTTCATTTTACCGTTTGTACTAACATCTTTTTTTAACCCGGCCGGTTTTATGTCCGCTTCGGCTTCCCCGCCTTTTGCGCCTAAATCCTCATTTTTAAACCAATCCGTCTTAAAGTTTTTATATTTTTTTATGTCAAATTTTTGCCCGTTTATTTCAAGACAATTATTATTAATCAGGGCTTTTACTTCATTTTCTTCTATTTCGTCGCAAAACCCTTTGTCTAATGCCATAGAAGCAGTTAGCCATGTTTCATCTGCTAATAACTGTTTTATTTCATCTTCTGCAAGCCCTGTTTTTTCAACATAAGCGGCTAACATTGATTCTTCTACTTTGTCTAAAGTGTCGGCTTGTTGCCGCATATCGTTTGCATTACCGGCGGATATAGTCCAAGGTTTGTGAATCATCATCATGGAATTTTTCGGCATTATGACTTTATCGCCGGCCATAGCCACCAATGAAGCAATGGAAGCCGCCAAGCCGTCAACATATACAACTATTTGAGCCTTGCAACGCTTCAACATGCTATATATGGCTTGACCTGCAAATACATCCCCGCCGGGGCTGTTTATCCTTACCGCTATTGTTGTTGCGTCTTCAACTTCTTTTAATTGGTCGGCAAATTCTTTACTTGTTACCTCATCCCAGTAGCCGTCATCACCTATAACGCCGTACAAAAGTATTTCTGCTTCTTTTTTGTTTTCTTTGTTTAAAAAACTTTTGAACTTCCAAAAATTCTTTTTAGCGTTATCCGTTTCGGGCTTTTCTATACTTGCATAAATTCTATTTGTCGGTTTGTTCTTCGGAATTATTGCCAACATCATTTATTACCTCATCTTTTACTAATATGCCTTTGGCTCTTAGTGTGTCGTTTTCCTTTTGGATTTCTTCCCATACTTCGTCAGGGTCGCGGCCTTGTTCTCTTATTACATCTGAACGCGAACGGAAGCCGTTTTGTACGGAAATTGTCGCGCTATTGACATCTTTAACCGGGTCTACCCACATCCAACGGCGCATAGTCCATGTAACTTCTTTATATTTGTCTATACGTTCGGGTTTTAAATAACCATTGCCGCATTTGATTTTTGAAGCTAAAAGGGAATATTTTAACCATTCTTCATGCACTCTTTCGGTTACAAGTGATTTAAACCATTCTTGTAATCCCTTCCACACTTCACGGGTTTCAATTACGCCATGACGCAAAGAAGAAAAGTTTACACTTGTCAAATCGCCGGTTAATTCGGCATAGCCCGTACAAAGCCCGGCCGCAATATCTCTTAAAATCGCTTTATTAAAAACATCAAATTCACCGTTTGGATAATTCGGGTCAAATTTTTTAACATCATACCCGGCCGGTAATTGTTGAAAACTTGCGGGGCTTGCTTCTATGTCTATATCCTCGTTGTTTTCGTCTTCGTCGTATGCTTCCGGGTCACTGTTTGTAATAAAGCCCATTTGACAAGCGCCAGCGCGGGCGTGTTCAACTGCCGCAACCTCAAACCCGTTCAACATATTCATGTGCATTAATACGGGCGCAAACCAAGGAATACCCCTTTTTTGGTCTATAAACTGCGGCAAAAATAAATGTATTATTTCATCTGCCGGTATTACGTCGTATGGTTCGCCATAAGTTTGATTTAATAAATCATCATCATATCTTTTGATATAGTATTTTAACGGCTTGCCATAACTGTTAAATTCTATTCCAAACCTTATAAAATTCCCGTTTGGCTGTATAGATACATCATTTTTATCAATATCAAGCCGGCGCGGGTCTATCAATTGCAGGGCAAAACCCCAAGCCCCCGCATTTCTGCCTTTCACTATACGTATTAAACATTCACCTTCACGGGCACAAGTTTTAATAGCAAGTTTGCACAAGCCTATAAAATTTTGTTGTTGCTTTACATCGCAATATTTAGCTTTTTGCCACTCTTTCCATGCTTTTTCGTGTGCTTCGTTGGCTTTTTGGTCTAATTCGCCGTTTTGGTCTTTCGCTTGCGCCTGTAAACTTATGCCCTTATCCCCTATAACATTATTTTCAAGCAGAGATAAAAACTTAACCGCATGGGGGTCGTTCATGTATTCATTACAAGAACGTGCTACAAGCACTTTTAAGAATTTATATATTATTTGGTCTGCGGTATATTTATAGGTATTCCAAGACCATGTAAGTCTATTAACCTTTGCGGCTTCATACGCTTTAGGTTTTATAACAACATAATGACCCTTTGCCGGCGCCTGATTATTTTTTTTGTTTTTAAATATGTTAAATATACTAAACATTAAAATCTATACCCAATCGTTTTAAAAGTCTTATTGCGTCTTGCTTTGATTCTTGCTAATTCGCTACGGTAATATGTCCGTAAATTTAGCAATTCATCAAAAGTAAATTTAGTTATTTCCCGATTATTAATTTTTAATGTTTTATAATCGTCTGTTAATCGCCCCTCTATCGCCGCTTCAATAGCTTCTAACATCTTTTCGGCGTGCGTTTTTTGGGGGTCTTGTGTTATATTTTCGTCTGCCATGTTAAACTCTCCAACTTTGCGCATAAGTTTGCTTGCTGTTTATCTTGCGTTTTTTACGCATTTTAAGCGCCATATTTTCTTTTGCGGGTTCGTCCGGCTTTTCAGATTCTTTATTGCTAAGTTTTTGTTTAAGTTCCTGCAATTTGATTTTTATAGCGTTTTCTTTCAAGCGTTCCCCGATTCTCTCAAAATTTGGATTGAGTATTTTTAAAGCCGCATAAGAATAAACCCTACAGTCTAATGCTTCGTTTCTTGTGCGGATTTTTTCCCATGTTCTTTTTGGAAAACCTTTTACAAACTTGGTTATTAATTTTTCTGCCGTTAAGCTATCAAAATATGCCTTGTCGCATTTTCGCGGAAAGTGCATATAACCAGACCCGAAAGACGATATTTTTAATCGCCCGTAAATAGTGCCTTTTGCTTGGTCTACCCCTACGGGAAACAATTTAACGGTTTTATTTTTAGATTTTCCGCATTTAACTTTACTTTGAGCGCCTACAATCGGTATGCCTTCACCGCCAACACCTTTTATTAAGTAAACCTTTTGAGTGTAGCGGGTTCGACCATATTCGTAAACGCTTTGCGTTTTATGACCGCCGGTATCTATGCAAGTTGCACTAATACTTAATCTTGCGCCGGATTCATGCAGATAGTCAGACGCTAAAATGTCGTCTAATTGTTCCCATACTTCCGGCTGGTCAGGGTCGCCATATAACCTAATATAATCAATTAGCCATGATTCTTCACCCTTACCCCATGCCGTTATTTCAACCTCTAAGCGGTCGTCTTGTGTATCTACTCCGGCCGTTAATACTACGGCATTTTTAGGGATTTTAGTATAATCTTCCGTCCTTGATTCTAAGCTGTCCGGGTCTACACTTTCGCCGGCTTCTTCCCAAGTTTCACCCAAGGAAGTATTAACCCAAGTTTTTAAAGTGTCCGGCTTGTCTTTAGCGTCTAAAAAATCTTGTACAATATCTGCTAATTTTCGCCATGGGCTGTACAATTCATTCAAATGAAAACCCGCAACGCCCTTAAATTCTTCTTGCGCTTCCCAATATCCGCGGGCAATTGCTCTATATCTGTCAGAATCCGACAAATGACCGCCGCAATGTTCGCATTCGTAATATGCTTCTTTAATATTGTCTTTAGTGTATTTTACATGCCCCCACCTTAAACGCTGATAAACGCCGCAATGTGGACAAGGTACATAATAATAGCGCTGGTCGCTTTCTGCAAAAGCCTTTTCTATTCGGCTAACGCCTTTTATTGTCGGGGTTGAAAATAGCCCGATTTTTTTATTCCAGTATGTTGTAGTTCTTTTAATTGCAAGGTTTACCGGGTCGCCTTCTGCGCCGGCACTTACCGGGTAGCGGTCTACCTCATCACATAATACGATTCTAATAGGTCTTGACGCAAGACCGGCCGGGGAATTTGCACCAACCATGGTTATATGACCGCCGGGAAAAAGTTTATGTAAAATTGTATTGTCTGAATCTTTAGACTTTGAGCTTTTAACCTTTTTAGTTAAACATGGATTATCTCTAACCATTGGCGCTAATCTGTCTTTACTCCAAGTTTGCGCCATTTCCAAGGTTGGTTGAAGGTTTAATATTGTGCTTGGGTCTTGGTCTATATAATAGCCTACAATATTATTTAAAATCTCGGTTTTTCCAACCTGCGCGGAAGACATAACAACGATTCTTGTTACTTGCGGGTCACTAAAAGCGTCCATAATTCCGCGTTGATATTCTGCCCTTGATGTCTTATATTTTCCGGGTTCGGCTGAAGCCTCCGGGCTTAAATATCTGTATAAGTCCGCCCATTCGGATATAGTTAATTTTGGCGGACATTTCCAACAATTAAAAGCCTGTCTAATTATCCCCCGTATTTTCTGTAATTCCTGTATCTGATTCATCAAAACCCGGTGTAACCAATTCGTTTAATATTTCTTCCACTCCGTCGGTTAATATTACTTCGGCTTCGTTAGGGGTTTCCGCTGTTGCCAATGTTGGCGCTAATTTCCGCGGCATTGCTAATAGTTTACCCCTGCAATTCATTATTATTTTTTCAAGTTCATGTTTAACCAATTCGACCGAAACATATTGACCCCTTTTAATCCCTAAATCAAATTCTATGCGGTCGGCTTCGGCTTTAGCTTTTCTTGCCCTCTCATATTTGCCGTCTA
Organism: uncultured Clostridia bacterium; assembly: GCA_944341195.1. Lineage (GTDB taxonomy): Bacteria > Bacillota > Clostridia > Christensenellales > Borkfalkiaceae > Coproplasma. The sequence goes on along the minus strand of CALVLX010000143.1, from coordinate 1,561 downwards.
ATTCGCCTTCTTCATCCCCGCAAAATTCTTTATAGTAATATGCTTGCACGCAAGCCGGTATGTCATATTGTCCGGGCTTTTCGGGTCTTGGTATAACCTCATCTTCTACAAGTTGTTGTATTCTTCGGGGGGTTATTCCTAGTATTTCGGCTAATAAATCTAATTTTGATGTAATTTCATTTATTGCCACAAGCGAAACCCCATGAGCCTTTATTTTTAACACTTTCAAACGAAAAGCGAAACGATATATTTAACCCATAATTAGCCAAAACCCTAAATTTAACAATATTTACAAACTAAAAACGAAAAACGAAATGTTAATTTTTAACTGTACCTAAAAAACCTTCGCGAGTTTCCTCACCCGCAAGAACAGGGGGCGCCGGGAAGTACCTTTTACCCCTTGATATTCAATGTTTATAAGGGTTTTAACCTATTTTTTTATTATGTTTTTGCTTTTCTTTACCTCATTTAATCAGAATAGCCCCCATGCGGGGGCTTTGTTCAGTGTTTTAAGGAGTTCCACTATATGAAAAAGATTTCCTGTAATAATGGTAAGCAAGTAAACAAAAGTCTTCTAAACTTAAACCATTCAAAACGGCTTTAATATCCGATTGTAAATAAGATTCGCCGCGCGTGTTTACATCATCATAACACTTTGCGCATAGCGGTAATGTTAAATAGTCTTTAGTGTATAACTTTTTCAAGTGGTACACCATACCGCCGCGCACCCCGCACTTAATACAAGTAAGTTTACTTTGATGTAATAAATAACCTGAATCAAAGTTATTTATTTCGGCCGCTTTCATAAAAGCCAATTTATCTTTATCAATGTTATGCGTCCAACTATAGCGCAATTCCGGCGGTAAAATAAAATCTTCAAATATTGCGGATGTATCAATAAAAAAAATAATATCTTCTATAAACTTAGCGGCTTCGGCTTTAGTCATAGAAGATAATGTTTTTAAATATGTTACCTGCTTGCCGTTTGGTAGTGTTATATATTCCGTTAATCCGCATTCGGAATATAACCAATCCTTAATCATGTACGGCTCGTAACTGTACCCCAAATTCTCAAAGAATCGTATAAGCGCTTTTATCAATCCGCCAAATATAAAGCCTAATTGTTTTAATGTCTTTTCCTGCTTGATTTCTTCATAAGATATTTTGTATATAGCGCCTTCTTTATAACGCCTTAACAAATCCCCGCAAATGTTTTTTAAATACTCTTTATTTGAGCATGTAAAATCCATTAGCCGATTACCTTATATTCTTTGCTTAGCTTAAATTGCCGGACATTATTAAAATCTTTTACCCATAAACTTTTGGAAGCGTCCGCATAGCGCCAACCCATATTAGATAAAGACCCATTTTTAACTCTAAGGTCTGGTATTTCGTAATATGCTTCTTTTTCAAATTTTCTTATGAATTTTGCAACATCTTTAGATTTTTTTGGCTTGCGCTCGCAATATTTACCGTCTGATATTCGATACTGTTTTATTTGAACTTTAAGCGCCTTGCACTTCGGACACTGCCCAATCTCTAAAACACGGTTTTTATGCGT
>CALVLX010000142.1 GCA_944341195.1 uncultured Clostridia bacterium | reverse complement strand
TCAACGCACTCCCCGGAATAGCCGAGGGAGTGCGTTTTTGCCGACGCCGGAAATATCATTCCTTCTCTTCGTTCTCTACGGAGACGACGGAGATATTTCCGTTTTTTGTCTTTTTAAGTGATGCCCGTATGACGAATACACCCCATACTATGAGCCCGACAGGTATTACAACGTCGGCCACGATGAGAAGTATGCGCCATGTCGCCATCCGGGAAATAAGCCCAGAACCTTCGCCCACGCCGTTGAGGGCGTTGCTGTTGGCAACGGTGTAGAGGACATTTTTCATTGCGTTCTGCGCAACATATATGTCGAGCGGGTTGTTCTGGTCGATCCAATTGGAGGGTTTTATCGTATCGAGCCACAGATCGCCGCCCGCATATATCTGCTGTTTGAAGTTCATATGCCCCTGGCCGGATGCGAAATCGCAGATCACCGTGCCTTTAAAACCCCACTCGTTGCGCAGCACCTCGGTGAGAAGCCTGTAATCGCCTCCCGTCCATTTTGAACCTATGCGGTTGAACGACGACATTATAGCGGTAGTGCCGCCGTCCTTTACGGCCTTTTCAAAAGGCTTTAAATAAATTTCGCGCATAGACTGCTCTGTGAGCCACGTGCAGATACCGCCGCGGTGGGTTTCCTGGTCGTTGACGGCGAAATGCTTTACGTATGTGTATACGCCGCGCTCCGCAGCGCCCGCCGTCACCTGTGCCGCCATTGCGCCCGAGAGGAAGCCGTCCTCGCTGTAATATTCGGGATTGCGCCCGCCGAAGGGCGTGCGGTGGATATTTACCGCGGGAGCATATATTCCCGAATAGGGCTGGTCTTTTTTTTCATAGCCTATGAGACCTTCATCGCCTATCGAGATGCCGAACTCATACGCCAGCTGTGTATTCCATGTGGCGGCAAGCAGACATTCGGAAGCATAGAAGTACGTATCGTAAATCTTTTCCGTATCGCCGTAAAACTTAGTGAAGCCTGCGGGCCCGTCCGTCTCTATGGTGTCGCGTTTGCCGATATAATCGAGCAGAATCGTCTTGAACGCCGCATCCGAAAGGGTATCGTAGATAGTGCTGACGGTTATGCGGCCGAGCATCTCATCCCATTTTTCGTCATCGTAATCGACGCCGATCAGCTCGTAGAGCTGCATACCTTCGGGATTGCGCGTCTTTGCAGGCGTGCGCTTGGCATTCGTTTCACGGACTATTTGACTGTCGGCCGTAAGGGGATTGCCTGAATCGGTGCCGGCGAGAGCGGCGCTGAACCCCTCGTAACCGGCGATATTTTTCTCTTCGTCCGTGCGGAAAGCCGGCCACGTTCCCTCCCAGTCGTCCCTTGAAAGGACGCTGCCGAGCTGATCATCGACGTCGTCGAACCTGTTTACTACGGGATAGCCGGTCACGGAGTCGTTGGCGAAAGTAACTCCGCCCTCAAGCTCCGTTGAAATGCTGTCCAGTACAGTGTGGGCATCCGAGCGCACGGAGAACACATATTCGCCCGGATCGAGCTCATATCCGCGGAAGTCGGCGCCGTTGCGGGCTCCGTTGGCGCCGGAATAATCATATGACGCGAAGTCATAAGGATCGAAGGTTATTTTGTAAGTCTTTGTTTCGTCAGGCTGAATGATATCCGTCTTTGCGAACCCGACGAGCACGACTTCTGATTTCTCTATCTCGCCGGCATAGTAGGGGGCATGTGCGTAGACCTGAATGACATCCTTGCCTGCCACTTCGCCGTCGTTAGTGACCGAGACCGTAACCGACAGATCGCGCGTATCCTTCGTCCACGATGACTTTTCCGCAATATTTGTGTCGGTTATTTTTTGACTGAACCGTGTATACGACAGGCCGTAACCGAAGGGATATATCACGTTGTCCGCATACCACTCTTCGTCCTGCGCGCCGCGCGTCTCGTAATAACGATAGCCGACGTAGATCCCCTCTTCATAGTCCACGAAATATTCGTTCTGGCCTATGTACTGATCACTGTACTTTTCGCTGGCGCCGAAGTTGACGACGGCGGGCGAAGCCATGAAGTCGCGGGCATATGTATCCGTAGTTCTGCCGGAGGGGTTCACAGTACCGTTGAGCACCTTACCCAAGGCATATATGCCGTCCTTTCCGGGCAGACCTATCCACAGGGCGCCCTTTACGCGAGAGGCGTAGTCGTAGGAGTTCATGGTTGAATCGCCGGCGCTGTTGCCGTCAAGGAAGCCGAGTTCGACCGGCGTGCCGCTGTTTAATACGAGGATTACGTTATCGAAATTTTCGCAGGCGAGTTTTAACATATCCTGCTCGTACTGATCGAGTTCAAGGTAATGATCGTCCACGGAAGCCGCGCCCGAAACGACTTTATTGCCCCCGGTTTTATCATCGTATTCGTACATCGTGGTGGGCAGGTCGTAATTTTCGCCGCTGACGCGCGTGATTACCACCAGCGCCGCGTCGTTATAATCCTTGAATGACGCAATCACATCCGCGCCGTAAGCCTTAGTATCCGTTTCGCCGGTGGAAAACCCCGAGATGACGCTGCCGCCGTTGAGCATGGACGGAGCGGCGGGACGGCCGTCGCCCGAGAGCGAATTATTTTCGTAAAACGCCTTCAGCTGCGGATTGCATTCGTAGCCTGCCGCGGCGAGGCTGTCGTAAATTGTGGGTGCGTCGCTTATGTCGCCGCCCACGCTGCCCGAGCTGCCGTAGGCAAGTTTTACCGAATTTTTGCCGAATACGCTTATGCGCGGCTTGCTTGCCGCATCGGTAGGTATGGGAAGGGAATTATCGTTCTTTAAGAGGATTATTCCTTCCTCGTTGACCTTGTCGTTGAGCGCCTTTGCCGCCGCAAGCGCCGTCTCTTTATCGGTGACGCCTTCGGAGGGCGTATATTTCGCCTCCACCGCGCCGGTGACGGTGCTGCTCTCCCCGCCGAAAACCCAGTCCATAAGCCCGGGAAGGATTGTGGTGAGCACTATGGAGGCGGCGATAAGCAGCGCAATTACGACGGGAGTGACTATTCCCCATACCTTGGCCGCCTTTGTACCGAAAATTCTCTTTATCACATTCATGATGTTTTCCTCTCGCTCAATTATGATTTATCAGCCGTATGTATTGTTGGCCTTATCGAGATTATCGACAAGGGGATAGCCGTCAGCCCATCTTACGGCCGAGATATCGCCCGCGGAACATATCTTTATCGCATCGACAACGGGTGCATAGGAATACATCGTGCCCGTGCGTTCGTCTTCGGGCTTCCAGTTGTTTACGACGAGCTCTATGACGTTTTCGCCCTTCTTGAGGGATATATTCTGCCCGACCAGGAAATCTTTGAATTCGACTTCCACGCTGGAGCTTGTTACGCCGCCGCTTGAGCCCGCGTTGTTGATGGGAATATTGATTGTGCCGTACTTCATCTCTTCACCGTTGACTTTGACGAGGAACTGCTCGTCGGTGATGCTGAGGTCATAATACTCGGCGCTCAGACGGAGATAGAGATATGCGTCTTCGATATCCTCTTCCGCATAGATATTGAACGTAAGAGTTATTCCCTTGTAATAAAGATAGCTGACATACCAGCCGTTGCTGGCGTTGGCCTTGTTGTCTATATCCTTGTTTATTATCTTTTCACCCTTCAGGTTGCCGGAATATCCGTAGCCGAATATGTCGCTGACATAGGTATATTCGGCCTCGAACGTGACATTGTTATACCAGAGCGCATACAAAGTTACGTCATCCCTTACCTTGGACGTATTGTCGTAAGCCTGCGTGCACTCGGGATCGGTATACCAGTAGATGAATTTATAGTCCGAACCCCTTTCGGGCGAGGGAAGAGTGAGGTACACTCTGTCGGCAACGGTCTGGCTGCGGTATACGCCGCCGTCGGGAGCGCCGTCATAATTCCACATATAAGTTACGGTGTGGGAATTGCCGTCGTCCTCAGTCCAGCCCGCGTACACGGCCGTATCCTTCGTTATGGACGCCGAAAAATCGAAGAGCTGCGTGCAGGCCTCGTCCGCATACCACGCCTCGAAGAGACTGCCCTCGCTTTCGGGCACCTCTCCCGGCTCCGCAACGGCCGTGCGCACATCCACTTCTTCAGTCTTCCACACGCCGTCGGTGCCGTCGTTGAGATAGAACGTAACGAGCGCCCGGGTGAGATCCCAGCCCGCATAATATGTTGTATCCTGCGTGATTACGTATTCGAAATTGGCGTCCTGTGTGCAGGCTTCATCCGTATGCCAGCCGGCGAACGAATAGCGGTCGCGTTCTGGCACGTCGGCAGGAGGAACAGCGGGCTCGCCCTCCTCCACATTTTGCTCGACTGCCGCCGGGGCGCCGTCATAATTATAGTCGAAAGTTACCGTATATCCCGAAGTTTTCTGATCATCGGGGTTATCGCATCCCGCCGCCATGAGCGCCGTGCCCATGAGCGCGGCCACAGTGATGCATACCGCCTTTTTGATATATGTCTTTAATGCGTACATTCAATGGTCTCCTTTTATACAAGCAATTCATGAAAGTTCAGAATGATGATAAAAATCAATACAATCTCTCAATGTTCAGCAGGCCTGCGGACGGGCGTCCCCGCCCGCAGGCTGTTCTGAACTTCACGCACATGCCACGGGGGACAAACATGCTGTGAACTTATTTATCGCTGTTCCTCTTTTTCCTGAGCAACGCCGCGGCGACAACTCCGCCCGCGAGCATTGCGCATACTGCAAATCCGCCCATGGCGTTTACCGAAGAACCGCAACCGCTGTTTTCGCCCGTTGCCTTTACGTCGGTAACTTCGCCGTTGATAACCCAGTAGCCGTCGTCATTGATCTCAATCGTCGGCGTTACGCCGTCCTTGCCGTCCTGGCCATCCTGGCCGTCCTGACCGGGAGCGCCGTCAAGCCCTTCGGCGGGAGCGACATAGAGCTCAATGGTGTGCGTAGAGGCTATCACATCCTTGGTGTAGGAAGATGCGAACTGAACGGAATAGACCGTTTCGGTAGTCCATGCATCCACGGTTATGCTGAAGTGGCCGCTTTCGGTCGGCGTGCCGGAGATAAGTCCGTCTTCCGTCAGGGTAAGTCCTTCGGGGAGAACGCTGCCTTCGGCGAGCTTATACGTGTACTTGGAGCTGCTCGAGCCGCCGCCTCCGGGGCCGCCAGGGCCGCCGGGGCCGCCGGGAAATCCGGGGCCGCCGGGGAATCCGCCGCCACCGCCCGAAGAAGATGTTGCGGGCGCATAACTTATCATGCCGTAGCCGGAGAATTCTTCGCCGACTTTGGCGTTTGCAAAGTCATCGGTGAGGTCTTCATCATACTTCCACGCGGAAGCTACAGTCATGGTAAACTGCATTTCGCCGGACGTCTTGCGGCCGTTATCGATGGAGGCTTGTACGGTGAATGTGTATGTGCCGGCCTCCGTGGGGGTACCGCTTATTATGCCGTCCTCGGAGAGGGTGAGCCCTTCGGGAAGGGCGCCCTTATTGACATTGACGGAATAGTTGACGCAGTATGCCGCCCACTCTTCGAATACGGGTACGGATACGTCTATTTGGGTGCTGCTGCCCTGCGTTGCCGTGAGGGAAGCGCTGTTGCCGTCGATATCGAGGTAGTAATCCTCGTAGGGTATTACGTAGTGAAGCCCCATGCCGCTGCCCGATTCTTCGAGCAGGCTCTGATCTATGCCGTTGGAGGAGATGCTGGAATAGAGCTGTCTGTAGAGCAGCCTCTGGGCCTGGATTCTGACATAATACCACTGATTGTAATTGAGCACGGCGTCATCGGGCTTGGTTTCGGGATACGCCTGACCTTCGTAGGAAGGGGAGGTGTATACGCCGTCGCCGTACCATGTGCCGGACACCTGGTTCTGCGTGTTGGTGAGGGCGTTTACGTGTCCCATGGGGAGAACGTAAGATCTTATCAGGGCATCTATGGGGAGATAGAAGCTGGCGCCGTCGTAGCCGTCGGTGACGACAAAGCCGTCCCAGCCCCATTCGTCATAGAGCATGGCCTGAAGGGCGGTATTGTTGGAGGCATCTATTTCGCCGACGCTTGCGAGAGAGTTCATCATCTGACCGCCGCCGCCTTCCTGAAGGGCCATCTGGAAGACCTTGAAGGAGCCTTCGCGCGCGGCCTGTTCGCTTACATACGTGCGGACGCCCTGACGGTCTGTTTCCTGATCGTTGAGTATGCCATGTTTTATACAGGTGAGCGCGCCGCGCGATTCTGCGCCCGCCACTACCATTGCCGTCATCCAGCCGCCGTGTATGCCGTCGGAGGACATATAATCATCGAAGCGGCCGAGGAAGTGCGAACGATGGAGATTGGCGCCGGGGCCCTGCCATACGTCCATATCGCCCCATCTGCCTATATTGCAGTATGCGATACCTATCTTGTATGCGAGAGCCTTGTTCCATGTGGCAGCTATAGTGGGCTGGCTGCCCCAGTTGTACGCAGTATCCGGCCAGTGACGGGGGCCGTCCGCATCCATAGTGAAGGGTTTTTCGATATTGGATACGTCGGTGGTATAGCCGCAATAGGAAACTATGTGCTTGAGCGTGTCATATTCGAGCTGGTTCATGAAGATGTTCCAGCATTCCCAACCCGTCTTGCCGTCAAATTCCTTTATATACGTGGTGTGGGTGGCTTCGCTGTTTTCGGTGGCGTTTTCATCGTAGGTATACACCGCCTGGCCTTCGTTGCCCCAGCAGGCTATGCCGAGCATATCGCGCCACATTATAGTGGGAAGGGTTGCGCCTTCAAGGTTCTGTTCGTCCTTGTCCTGCTCCCATGCCGTGCCCGTTGCGCCGTCGTTTTCGACCTGTGTCCAGGCCACGCCGTCCTCACCGTTGGGATTGGTCTTTTCATCGAAGACTTCCTTTGTTATGTACCACATTTCGGCTGCGCCTATGCCTGCCGCAACATTGTCGTTTTCGGTATTGTAGAGGCTGGTTGCCGCACCCTGCGTGCCGTTGCCGTAAGATTCGTTGAAGTAATCGTCTCCGTCGGCATCGAAAGCCTGCCAGAATTCTATGAAGTAGAAGTAATAATCGCTCCTCCTCATATTCTCCTGATAGAGCGGGGTATTCTTGGGATGTGTGCCGGCATAGTCGTCGCGGGAGAGCTGAACCATATCGCCGCGCTCTTCGAGCGTCTCCCAGCCGGAAGGATCGTCCTTATCCGCATCCTGTTCATCGTACTTGTAATCCCAGCCGAGGGTATTATAGATATTGTCTTGGGAGAAGATATTCTCCACATCGTTGCCCGAGAAGTCGTCCTTGTCGAGCACGATATCCGTCTGCAGATCGGCAAGTTTGTGCGTAAGAACGTTCTCGTGCGAGTTTTTCTGGAATCTTATCTCGTAATCGGGCGAGGAAGTATCCTTAATGCCCGTAGCATCGGCGTTGGCTTCGAATTCATAGACGGTATTTTCGTTGCCGTTCTTGTCATCATAGTCAAACGAGGCCATATCCTGCGCATTGAGCGTTATCGTGACAACTTCGGATTCGCCCGGATTGAGGGTGCGCGTCTTTTCAAAGCCGACAAGACTTACTTCGGGCTTGGATACGCCGTTTTCAAAGTAGGGCGCGTGGAAGTAGGCTTCGACGACGTCCTTGCCGGGATAGTTGCCCGTGTTTGTCACCCTGACCTTTGCCGTTATCGTCCAGCAGTTGCTTCCCGTCCACTCGGGGGAGTACGTTTCGCCCGTCTGCTTGGCCCATTCGTCCCAGAGCGAATCATCCACGTCTACGAGTTCCCATTCAAAACTTGTATAGGAGAGGCCGTAGCCGAAGGGATACGTAACGGCTCTATCCCACGCCTCTTCGGCCGTGCCGCCGTAGACTTCCTGCAGATAGCCGTCCGTGTGGGCCGTCTCCCAATACTTATAGCCGTAATAGACGCCCTCTTCGTACATTACAACGGGAATGCCGTCCCGGCTGGCTTCGCCGCCGCCCATTCCCGGAGGGCCCATAGAAGGTTTGCCGGCCTTGCGCTCCCATACGTGAGTCTGCCAGCCGCCTTCGCCGTCTTCCTCCATGAGCCAGTTTTTGGAAAGCGCCGTCTTGTTTGCGCCGGCCGAAGCCTTGTAGACTTCCGAATCGAATATCTGGCTGTAATCGCCGTAGTTATACCATGTGGGATCGGAGGTGAAATCGGCTTCGAAGAAATCCGAAGTCCTTGCCGAAGGCGAAACTTCGCCGCTGAGCAGTTTGGGAAGGGCCTTAAGGCCGTTATCGCCGTACTGCCCGCACCACATGATGGCATCCACGCCGTCATTCTCCTCAAACGCTTCGAGCTCCATAGTGTTGGCCGCGCCGATGAGGATTATGACCTTTTGGCAGTGCGCTATGGCGTAATCTACGAGATCGAGCTCGGTAGAAGTGGGCATGAGCTGATGCTGATAGGTCTTGCCGCCCGTGGTGACGAGGGCTTCGTGTTCGAACTCTCCGCCTTCGGCGAAAATTTCGTCCGCCTCGTAATCCCATTTTTCCTTTGCATCCTGACCTTCGGAGATGCCGTCGCGGTCTATGCAAATAATTCCGACGTCGCCGTAGAAATCAAGACTCTGCTCCTGCTCTCTCGTGATTGAGTTGACGCCGTAAGCAGATGACGTGACGGCATCGGGCGAGAGAAGGTTGGAATTTACGCCCGTGAATCCCCCGCCGACGAGGGCTTCGTAATAATCCGCGCCGTCCTCGCCGAAAATCGTTATCTTGCTGTCCTTGGAAATGGGAAGAGCATTGCCCTGATTCTTTAAAAGGATCATGCCCTCTTCGTTCATCTCTATCTCCACCGCCTCGGCAGCCGCAAAGGCGTCGTCACGGTTGGAATAGTCGCCTAAAAACTTCCAGTTCTTCGTCGAGGCCGCATCGACCGTGGTAGCGCCGACGACAGAACCCAACATTATCAGGGATGCGAGCGCCGCCACTCCGGCGAGCTTGGTTGCACCCGATACATTTTTTTTCAAAATTTTTCTCATTAAGTTTCTCCCAAAAGTTATTTTACTTTTTTATAACAGAGACGCGGTTAAAGCAATCCCCGTCACATGCGCCAAGTTCCGAACGATTTAAGATAATCCCCGGTTGTACTACATAATCTCCGCCCTCCCTGCACTGTTTTTCTGTGCCTCTACACTATCACCACGTGCAAATTTTTTTAATACTTTTTTCGTAACAGGTCAAAAAAATTACGAAAAAGGTAACGCCGCACATGTGATCTGCTTTCAGTTTAAGTGCTTATTTTTCATAAAACCACGCTTTTTGCGCACCCTCTACAGACATATCGCATGGAAAGCGGACGCAAAATGATATGCACCTCCAAAAGTTTGTCCAACTTTTGGAGGTGCATATCACACACTGCCTGGCGTTCTTCTATTTAATTTTACAAAATGACGCGCCCTCTCCCGCATTCACACCTACAGATCCTGCCGCCCCGTGTTTTTGCCCGATTTTAACCTGTTTTCAACGAAAAATCAAACCATGTGCCAAACGTGTGCCAATTCGCACGACAAGCGATCCCGACCTTAAAATATAATTCAATAAAATACAGCCGCGGGAGGTTTTGCAAGACCTCCCGCGGCTTATTTCATAGCTATTCGTAATCCCTCTTTTCTTCTGTGCTCGCAAGCAGTTTATCAAAATCACTTTCGAACAATCTGTCCTGAATTACACGGTACTTTTCATATTCACTCTCGGCAAAACTCTTTGCGATTTCAGCCGAAACCCTGCCTTTATCGTGCAGCACCTCTTCCTCATTGAACTGCCTTTTTATACCCCGATTATAACATTTCGGAAGACATTTTTCAAGTAAAACAAGCAACTCACTTTTGCCCATGCCAATGCGCGCTTATCATGCGCAGCATATTATCACGCCCGACGGGGTTCATTGTATGCAGCGCAATAAGCTCAATAAAATATTATCTCTTTGAGCGAGGGACAGTTCAGAAAAGCGCTCTTTTTAAGGTGTTTCAGCTTTTCGCCGACATATATCCGCCGCAACGCCGAACACCCGTAAAAGGTAAGCTCGTCCAGCCTGTCCACATTTGGAGGTATTGCTATCTCCCTGATGGAGATGCAACCGTGAAAGACGTTTTTGCCTATTTGCTCCACGCTTTCGGGAAGAACGATCTCTTCGAGGGCTTCACAGCCATAAAACGTGCCGTATGGAATGTATTTAAGCCCTGCGGGCAATTTAACTCTTTTCAGCGCGGTGCAGTCGGCAAAGAGTTCCGTACCGAAAGTAATTATGCCGTCGGGCAGCGATATACTTTCAAGCGATGCGCATCCCTTGAATACCTCCTTGCCGAGCGATATAACTTTATCCGGCAGGTAAATTTCTTTAAGATTTTTGCAGAGGGCAAAGGCGCGCTTGCCTATGCGCTCCGTCGTTTTTGGCAGAAAAACCTTTTCCACATTGCCGTCTTCGAAAAAATACTCGTCCGGGATATAAGTTATCCCCTCTTCGATGATCACCGCAGCACCTGAGCGCCTTGCAGGGAGCAGACCGCTGAGCAGCGCTATGGCGGCGCGCACATCGCATTCTGAAAGTCCCGTTAAAGGGCTTGTACAGATCAAACGGTCGTCATAGGGATACATGACAGGCAAGTCGTCCAGAATGGCAAAACTTTCAATACTCTCACCCGTCCATCCGTCAAGATACAGCTTAATTTCCTCACTGCGGGGAATCAGTCCGCAGACGGGCGTCACATCGAAAATTTCAATGCCGTATCTAGCGAGTTCGGCAAGTAGCTCCTCCGCGTCGCGCGCATCCGCCGTATTATTTCGCCCCGCGCGCATATCATAGACGCCCTTGCGCCACGTGCTGGAGAGAACGACCTTCGCGCCCGTTCCCTCTATTATTTTTTTGAGTCTTTTTATAAGTACGGGATCGACAAACCGTGCGCCCGAACGGGTGCAACGCCCGTAGCCCTCATAATTGAGAACGCCGTCGATATCAAGAAAAATGAATTTCATATCAATTAAAAGTCAAACACCTTTATATTTTCGTCATCTGTGAACGATGCCTCAATGCCGCTGTTTTTGCAGAAAAGAAAGGTCTGCCTGCCGAGAGAGAGTGCGCGGAAAATGAGAGGGGTTATGTCCGCCGCCCTGTCGATATAACACATAAAATCGCCTATAAAGAGAGGCCGGCTGTCTTTTAAGTTGCAAACGTGCGCGGCCCATCTCCAAAATGCGTTTACCTCAACAAAGCAGAGATAATTAAAAACAGCCCGCTCGGACGCGCTTAAATCGAGCCGCTCCCTGCCGTGCCATAAGGGGACAAACACGCCGTCATCCGTAATTGACAGCCATATATCCTTTGACAAATTGACGGAAACGCGCTCAAACGAGCAGATAAAATTGCGCAAAGCCCCGATAAATTGCGGCGTGCCGATGACGGTATCTTTTCCCTTTTGCGGCGCATATTTCAGATACGCGTTGAGCTTGCGAACAAAATCGTATTCGGCAAAGGGCACATATCTGCGGTAGTCCTGCGCGTTTATAAATACGGCGCACTCCTCTTCTTCAAGGCTTGCGCCGGTTGCCTCACGCAGTTCATTAAAAGATGACGGTTTGCCGTTCAGCGTGACATCGCCCGAGCAGCCGTGAACGGCGTCCCTTTCATAGAACAGCTCAACCTCCGCCGAGCCGAAATTGCCGCTTATTGCGGCATATATGCGGGTGTTTGGCGTAAAGGTGTGGCGCGTAAAATTGAAGCCGACAACGCGGCTGCCCGTGGCCATACCCAAAACGGCGAGAATATCATCGCAGATTTCAGAGCATATAACATTGAGTTTTGAGCAAAAATCCGCCTTAAAATGCTTTATCCGGCCGAAGTTTTCTATGCGAATTTTATCTATCTGCATACCATTACCCCCTGTATATATGCCCGTCAATGGTGAAAAGCCCGCTTAAAATCGTGCCCTCGTGTATGCCGAGCTCATCAAAACCGTCCGGGCAGACCACGCGGAAGATATATTCATCGCACCGCAACTCTATTTTGCAGACCACACAGCCTTCCACCGTGACGCGCTCAACGTGCGCGACTTCGCCGTTTATGAGCGCGGTGGCGCTCTCTACAAAATCGGCCTCCATGCGCGGGCTGAACGTGCCGCACGGTATGTACGACTGCGGAGCCATGCGCGACTTCGCTTCGCGGCGATACTCTTCCTCGTTATTATAGTATTCGCCCTCGGTAAAGACGAGGCGCAGCTCCATTTTGAGTTCGTCGCCCCTTTTAAGCCCCTTGGGGCAGTCGCCGTTAATATACACGTTCATGGGTGCTTCGTAAAAACCGTGCAGTCTGACGCGCATAATTTTGCCGCGCTTTACCATGTGGTCATATACCGCATTTATATAAAGCGGTTCATCCCAGAATGAAAAGAGATCCATACTTTATCCTCCGTCGTTATCTGCGCCCGCGCCATGTACGTCTTCATCCTTTATGAGCGATTTAAATATATTGGTACCGCCCACCCTTTCGACATACTTGTTCTTTTCCAGCCACTCAAGTATTTTACAGCAGTCGATATAGCCAACGGGAAACATATAGCGCAGCATCTGAACGGTGACCAGCCCGCACTCGCGAATGACTTTTATTATGTCCTCATAGAGAGCGAGCAGGCCGCCTTGGGGGGATATTTTGCAATCGGTCTGCCTTTGAGCAACGCTCACCTGCGGAACGAAATTTATATTTAACGTCGTCGTACCTATTGGCAGCGTTACCGCCGCCTTATCCCCGTCGCTCTCGGCAGGATTTCCGCAGTGCGGGCAATAGCAGTCGTCGCCGCGCAGGGCGGCTCCGCAGTTTTTACAGAAATGTAAAGTCATGGCACACCTCGCTTATATATCACGCCGCCGCATCTCCGAAGAGTTCGGCTATGTCCTCGTATAAGAGCGTATCGCGCTCTGCAAGCTCGGCGGCAAGAAGTTGCACCTTGTCCCAGTTGGCGCGGAGGATGCCCTTTGCCTCTTCGTACATTCTGCCGAGCATGGCGTTGCTTTCGGCAACTATTTTGTCATCGTTCGCATCGGAAGACACCGTGTGATAGTTGTCGTTTTCAAAATAGGCGAAGCCGCTGACGCAATAGCTTTTTACGAAACGCTGAATTATGCTGCCCGCACGGTTCAAATCGCATGTAGCCCCCACATCCACACGGCCGTACTTTATCTCGACAGCCGCCCTGCCCGCGAGAACGGAGAGCGCCCTTTCATACATCTGCCTGTAAGAGGAGAAGTAGTTTTCGCGCTGCAGTATCTGAACCACGCCGCTTGAGTCGCTCTTGCCGGGGCGTATGGAGATGAGGCTTACGCTGCCCTTATCGAAGGAGTATGCGACGACGGCGTGGCCTGCCTCGTGGAAGGCGACCTCTTCGCGCTCGGCGGCGGACATTTCGGTCATGCCCTCTTCGGCGTCGAAAAGTTTGCGGAGCACGGCGCGGATGAGGTGGCGGCGGCAAATGACTTCTGCCCCCTCGTAACCCGCGTATATGCCCGCGTCGTTCAAAACGCCCTCGAGCTCGGCACACGAATTGCCGTCCATAAGCCGCGCCACGAGCGCAGGCGTCACGTCCGCCGCTATCGCCTTGCCCCTTATGTAGTGCGCGACGATTTGCACCGCTTCGGCCCTGTTGGGAGTCTTTACCTCTATGATCCTATCGAATCTTCCGGCACGCAGGAGCGAACGGGTAATATCGCGCATGTTGTTGGCGGTGGCAACGACAAACACGTCGGTGCCGCGCACGTCGTCGATGCCCGCCTGAATGGCGACGTATTCTTCGGGGTTGCGGTAGTCGCTGTCGGCGGCGAACTTGTCCATGTCGTCGAGGAAAATGACGGCGGGCGCGTTTTCCTTTGCGTCGGCGAACGCCTTGGCTATGCAGTCAACGAACTCGCCGTCGGACTTGTCCTTGCGAACGGTGAAGCATCTGCGCCCCATCTCTTCGATGAGCGCCGTCGCCATGAGCGTCTTGCCCACGCCGGGCACGCCGTGCAACAGCACGCCGCGCGGAAGGTTTACGCCGAGCGCGGCATACTTTGCGGGATTTTTTGCCATGTCGCATATCTGCATGAGCTGTTCCTTTTCCCTTTCGTAGCCTATGATTTTTTCGAATGCGTTCATAAAAGCACCTCTCTTGTATTTTTCAAGCATATTATAATACATTCAATGTCCGCAATTCGGGACATAACCAACAAACGCTTTCCCGAATAATATTTTTTAGTTGCATTTCCTACACAATTTTAATTGTGCGGCGCAGCTTGCAAAATATTTTCCGTCCTCCGCCCATTCGATCGCCTATCGTCTATGCCCGACATAATATCCCCCTGTATTTACTTCGTCGGCACATATGTTGAGGGCAAACGCCTCGGCGAAGCAGCGTTCTTCATTTAAAACGACACATTCGGGCGCGCCGAGCTCAAATGCCCTCACCAGCCTCTGCGCACGGTTTACGACATTTGCGGCGCACACCTTTCCGCCTATGCGGGCGGCATATTCGGCAATAATATCCTCTTCGCTTTCACTTGCAGCTCTGCGGACATACTTTTCCCAAACCTCAAAAAGGCGGTCGCCGAGGATAATTTTTGCGTCTTTTGCGGAAATATCAATGCCGCCCCTCTCTGCAATTTTCTTGAAGTCGGCAATGAGAGCGTTTACTTCTTCGGCTATTGCCTTTGCATCCGCCCTTGCCATATCTATTTTGTAATCATATATACATGTTGCGCGCCATCGCTCTCTGCAAGGTCGGAGCGCAACCCGTCCTCCTCTTTGGCAATACGGAGCGTGCCGTTTTCAACATTTGCAAACATGACTTCAAGATACTTCGCGGGCGTAACCTCGGCAATATTTTCTGCACCGAAGGACTTTTGAGAAAAGATTTTCATGGATAATACCTCGTAAAAATAATTTTTGAAAGGTGTGTTGGGTTTGGGAATGGTGGTGTTATTTTATTTACGCCTATAATATAACACGCGGCATGTCCCGAATTTGGGACATGCCGCGTGTTTGCCATACATTTTTTATACTCTTTATTATTTTGTTCAGAGCTGACCGCTCAACTGCAACAGCTCCACGCCTATTTTTATAACGGCGTTCTTATAAAGTTCCATATCAAGTTTTGCATCTGCAAAAAGCTTGCCCATTTGCTTAACGGCGTCCGCGCCGCCCTTAAGATAGGCATCTATAATAAGTCCTTCAAAGTCATTATTGTCTATTTTCTCCTGATAGCTCTTATTACTAAACAGATCCTTGAATATTTTTTTCATTTCCCCGCTGACTTGCATTTTGAATATCTCCTTAAAATTATTTATATTTTTCCGTCGCCGCGCGTAAATTTGCGGCGATTTTTTGACGTAATGACTGCGGGAATATTACTTCGACCGCGTTCAGATACTGCATTGCCCAGTATTCCATGGCAATCGGGCTGACGCGCACGGAAACTTTGTACCGCTCCCCCTGCGCGGATATGCTTGCGTTGTCGCCGAACCAGTCTACGACATGGTCTAAAACCCACCCGTCGCACAAAAATTCGACGCGCTCGGGCTTGTCCGTGAACATATAGGGGAGCGAAGTTGCAATCTCCTTATAGTTTATGCCGTTTTCGTACCCTTCGACGGAGCGCAGCGGAGTTGCCGGCTCTTCCGAAAGGCGCATGTCGGTTATTCTGTCGAGGCGGTAATAGGTCATGTTGCCCCACCGCTCGTTGCAAGCCATCATATAATACCGCTGATTGTGAAGTATCAGCTGATAGGGCGAGGCGCAATGTTCCTTGGTTTTGTGCAGTTTTTTATCTTCGCCGTACTTGTTATAAGTAAAGCAAATCTGCCTGCCGCGCTCTATCGCCTCGTCGACAATTTCGATATTATAGAACAGCGCCTGATTGTCCGTCTTGCTCCATTCGTTGACGGAGTATATGTTTTTGACGTGCGAGCGGAAGTATTTATTGGACTGCGCGCACAACTTTTCGATGAGCTGTTTGGAGTGCGCCGCCGTGATATAGCGGCTGGAGAGCACGCCGTCGATGAGCATTTTGAGTTCGGAATCTTCGAACTCGCGGGAGGCGAGATAGCTGCCCCGCTTATCCGACATTATGTCGTAGCCCGCATCCTTTAAATTTGCGATGTTGCGCCCTATCGCCTTGCGCTCGACGGCTATGCCGTAGTCGTTAAAAAGATATTTGGCAATATCTTCCTGCTTTAACGGGTGGTCGCAGTCGCTGTATTTATGTAGAATCTGCAAAATGCGAATTATCGCCAACTTTTTAGGTTCGAGAGAGTTCATGGCTTTTTACAAACATATTATTATGATATAACTTAGTACTGATATAGTTAAATTACTTTTAAAATCGCCGACATTTTTGATTTTAACTCAGTTTCTATACCAATGTTTATTGCCCATTTATCTTCTGCAATAGATTTATAAATACCATTTAACCCTTTAAATAAATTTTCCATCTTTGCGCGCACAATTTCGCCTTCCCACACGATAAGTTCCGCATAAAACGGACTCTTTCTAGTAGGATCAAATGGAATCGATACACTAATTGATACTTTTTTATTTTTAACGTCGTCTGCTTGTTGCTCCGATGTTTCGTCATCAATAATTTCAGTATTTATAGAGTAATTATAATTTGACACCCCCTTTAAATACTCCCTGATATCATTTTGAATTTCAACATACTCACGCTTACTTGGTTCATTCATTTTGCTCCAATTTGAAATATCCCCTTTTTTAATTTTGTTCGGTGAAAATTTATTAATGAAATCAATAACATTCTCACTATACCACCGTAAGGTATAGCCGTCTAGCGTCATATGCAAAAAAGGTGCAATCGATTCTACTTTTGCTTTGTATGCTGTTGTACAATATAAATATTTAAATGTCATATTCAATACTTTTTGCGCCCTGCCATATGTCATATCAAAGCTAAAGCCTTCACTTTTAATAAAACTATTCATATGATTGCAGTATTCTTTGCAAGTGTTATCATGCCAAGTATCAAAATCAGATTGACTTGTAAAAGAAAATGGCGGAACCGCACTAAAATGCTCCCAAAGCCACTCAACACTTTTTTTTCGTATCTCATCCCTATGCCCGTTTGCTCGCCTTGCCATATCGGCATGCGCTTTTTTTATAGATTTCTCAAGTACATTACGCGGAGTAAACCCTTTAGTATTTTCAGAAAATCTTTTAATTAAGTCATCAAGCAACATTTAAAATTCTCCTTTATCATTAGATTATTCTTTACCGCCGAGGCGGAAACATTTACAAACAAAATTCACGCAGTCTCTGCCACAGCATTACCATTGCCATGGTGTCGAGCTTGCAGTAGGCCAAAAGGCTTGCGCGGAGGTTGTCGCGTTCGGACTCTTCCATGCCCCGCAGAGAAAGGTATGCGTCCATAGCCTCGGTGCCGTTGTGCACGTCGTTTAAGTTGTGGTAGTTCAAATCGGGATTATCGGGGAAGAGCGCGGGCAGCACGCTCTTTATGGAAAGACTCCCGTCCATAGCCCTGTCATACACAAAGCCGTCGCGGAAAACATCCAAAAGGTCGCGGATATTATCGCGGATATTCAAAAGTTTATCGGATAAATCGGGAAAGGCTTCGGCAAGTTCCTTTATGCGCGTGCACTCGAACACCT
>CALVLX010000141.1 GCA_944341195.1 uncultured Clostridia bacterium | reverse complement strand
GTATATAAGGTCATAGAGGACGAGTTTCAGGGCGGCAGCGGCGCGGGTTGCAGCGCCGCGGTCATGAATTCTTATATTTACGACAAACTCACGGGCGGCAGCGGGATCAGGCGCGTGCTCTTTGCGGCTACGGGCGCCCTCCTTTCCACCGTTTCGTCGGGGCAGGGGGAAACGATCCCGTGCGTTTCGCATGCGGTCGCCATAGAAAACGGGGAGGCGTAAGATGGAAAAATATTGGGATCTGCTTCTTATGTTCGTCAAAGCGTTTGCGGTAGGCGGGGCGATCTGCGCGGTGGCGCAGGTCGTGATCAATAAAACAAAGCTCACCGCGGGCAGGATACTCGTCATATTTATGCTTTCGGGCGTGGCGCTCGAAGCGCTGGGGCTTTACGATTACATCGTGCAGTTTGCAGGTGCCGGCGCAACGGTGCCCATTTGCGGGTTCGGCTATCTGCTGGCGCGCGGGGGGAGACGCGGCGCGGAAAAGGGGCTCTTTTACGCGGTCACGGGGCCGCTTTCCGCCGCGAGCGCGGGGGTAACGGCTGCGGTGATCTTCTCCTTCCTGTTCGCCCTCATTTTCCGCCCGAAGAGCAAAAAGAACTGAATCTGCCTTTTATAAAAAAAGGAACGTTCACCCTTTTTAAAGGGCGGCATTTTTTTCGATCAACCGTTGACTATCCCTTTTTCTTGTGTTACAATGAAACTAAGAAAACCAATCAGGGAGATCGTTATGGTCAAGTTCTCGCTCGATAAGAGCAAAAAAGGTATCGAAGTAAGCAAGCATCTTTACGGCCTGTTTTTTGAGGATATCAACCAGGCGGGCGACGGCGGGCTGAACGCCGAAATGGTCATCAACAACTCTTTCGAGTTCGAATATTTCGCGTACGACAATTTCAGCGCGTCTTCCCCCGTGCAGCTGCGCAAGCAAAAGGCGGCGTACTGGGATATTTCGGGCGCAGGCCCGCATTACATCGCGGAGGAGGGCGGCATCGCGCCCACGAATCCTTCCTACCTCGTCATGTGCGTGGGCGGCATTTACCGTCTGGAAAACCCCGGCTTTGCGGTGGGCAGCTGGAATTATTACGGCATGGCGCTCGATAAGGGCGAAACGTACAATTTCAGCATGTTCTTCAAAAAGCTCGGCTTTGAAGGCAAGGTCGAGGTGTATGTGCGCGGCGCGCGTTCCGTGCTCACCACGGTCGCCGAGATCCCGCTTTCGGGTACGGACGGCTCGTGGGAAAAGGTGCAGTGCTCTTTTAAGGCGCTCTCCACCGAAATGGGCAGGCTGGTCATGGTGTTCAAGGGCAACGGGCACATCGGCATCGATTACGTTTCCCTTCTCCCTTCCACCGTGTGGGGGGATCCCGATAAGTACAGGAACGGCAAGCTTTCCCCGCGCATCGTAAAGGCGCTCCAAGACTGCCACCCGTCCTTCTTCCGTTTCCCCGGCGGCTGCGTCGTGGAAGGGGACGAGGTGTTCGACAATCAGTACAAATGGCGCAATACGGTCGGCCCGCTGGAAACGAGAAAGCAGATCGCCAACACGTGGGGCTATATGCAGTCTTACGGGGTGGGCTTCTATGAATATTTCTGCCTATGCGAAGATCTGAACATGGCGCCTTTGCCCGTTCTGCACGTGGGGCTTTTGTGCCAGATCCGCGTGGGAGAACAGCGCGGCGAGGGATACCGCCGCATCATGCCCGGCACCCGCCAGTTCAAACACGAGGTCATCGACAACGCTGCGCACCTCCTCTTCTTTGCGAAGGGCAGCGTGGATTCGGAGGATCCCGTGGAGGCGCACTGGGCACAGGTGCGCGCGGATATGGGGCACCCCGCGTCCTTTGAGCTCGAATATCTCGGCATCGGCAACGAAAACTGGGGATTCGAATATTTCGACAATTTCTCCGCCTGCCTTTTGGGGCTCAGGCAGTACGATTATGCGGGCACGCAGGTCGACCTCATCAAAAAATTCGGCGTTACCGTCGTTACGACTGCCGGCGTAGACATTCGCCCGCAGGATTCCGACGACAACTGGAAGGTCATCAACCAAAAATACCGCGACATGATCGTAGACGAACACGTCTATAATTCGTATCAGTGGTTCATCGACAATACAAAGCGCTATGACTGTTACGACAGAGACGGTGCCAAGGTATTCATGGGCGAGTATGCGATGCACACCATGAGCGACGGCAGGGGCAGGCTGAACGGCGAGAACAACCTCCGCTCCGCGCTTGCGGAGGCGGCGTTCCTCACCGGCTGCGAGCGCAACAGCGACGTCGTGAAAATGACCTGCTACGCGCCTCTGTTCGCCTCCACCGCCAATTACAGGTGGACGCCCAACCTTATTTGGTTCAACCCGCGCGACATGATGTTCACGCCCAACTATTACGTGCAGCAGATGTTCGCGGCGAACACGGGCAAAACGCTCATAAACGAAGTGAGCAAGGTAGACGACGACAATGCGGGCGGCCTCCTCATCGGCGCGCACGCGACGGCCGTCGCCGTGAAGGAAGTGCGCGTCAAGAGCCTCAAAGACGGCGCCGAACTGTACCGCCACAACTTTAAGGACGGCATGGGGGATTGGAAACTGTATCCCCGCTGCATCGGCGGCAGGCTGGCAGGCGGCGAACTGGTCATCGACGAAGCGGACGCCTTCAACGGCTATTATCTGGA
>CALVLX010000140.1 GCA_944341195.1 uncultured Clostridia bacterium | reverse complement strand
ATAGGGGCAGGAAGCTATGGCCTCCTCCGCCTGTTCGGCCGGGATATTGCGCACCCTGCATCCGACGGGCGGGAGAGAGGCGAGTTCGAGATTGTTTTCGGCAATCTCCGCCGAGGCAAAGGCGATGCCTTCGCGGTGGTAGACGACGTCGCGCACAAAGCCCTTTACGTACTCCTTGCCCCTGAACGTGGAAAGATTGTATTCAAATATGAGCTGTTTGGGCACGTCGGAGCCGAGAAGGCGGGCATACTGCGCGCCGTTGAAGTACATAAGATCGATGTTGGGGCTCTTTATGGAGAGATGGGGCGAACCGGGCTTGACGGGTTTGACCTGGCAGCCGGCCGCCTGAAGCGCAAAGAGAGGACGCTTGAAGCCGACGCCGAAGGGTTCGAGCATTTCGAGTTCCCTTGCAAATTTCTGCGAGACGTGCGACGTGAGTTCGCCGCTGACGTAGAGGGTGGGCGCGAAGGCTCCCACGGGGCAGTTTTCATCCAGCCAGGCGTTGAGGGCGGACTTGAGGGCGGAAAAGTTTTCCTCCGTTACGTTTACGCCCGCCGCCTGGGAGTGGCCGCCGAATTCGGAGATGAGGCCGCTGCACGCCTTGAGGGCTTCGAATATGTTTACGGACTCCACCGAGCGCGCCGAGCCCTTGAGCATTTCGCCGTTCTTGACGAACAGCAGCGCGGGGCGGGCGTACTCTTCGGCGAGGCGCGCGGCGACTATGCCGACGAAGCCAGTGTTCCAGCTCTCGTCGTAGAGCATTATTATCCTGCCGGGCACGCCCTCGCGGTTGAGTTTGGCCTTGGCCGAGGCGTAGAGTTCATCGCAGTACTTCTGCCGTTCGGCGTTGTACGCGGTGAGCTTTACGGAGAGATCGAATATTTCGCCGTCGTCATGCGAACAGAAGAGCCTGAGGGCGGCGTTGGCATCCCCCATTCTGCCCGCCGCGTTTATTTTTGGCGCGACGGAAAAGGCTATGGTCTGCGCCGTGACGCTCTCGCCCGATTTACCGAGAAAGGCCGAATAGGGCTTTTTATCGCTGCCGTTGAGTATGCGCAGCCCCTCCGCCACTATGTCGCGGTTTTCGCCGACGAGGGGCACGCTGTCCGCAACGGTGGCGATGGCGGCGTAGTCGAGATATTTATACGCCCCCTCGCCGTTGAGCGCACAGCCCACCTTGAAGGCCACGCCCGCGCCGCAGAGGTTATCGTATGGGTAGTCGTCCTCCAGCTTAGGGTTGATGCAGATGCAGTCGGGCAGGCGCGGGGGAAGTTCGTGGTGGTCGGTGACGATGACTTCGGCGCCCTGTTCCTTGATGTATTCCACCTCTTCGGCGTTGGATATTCCGCAGTCTACGGTGATAAAGAGCTGGGGAAAGTACTCATCGAAGATGGCGTCAATAGACTGATTGCACAGGCCGTAGCCCGAAGTGCGCTCGGGCACGAACACGGCTGCGTCTATGCCGAAATCGGCAAGCACGCCGCGCATTATCGCCGAGGCGCACACGCCGTCGGCATCGTAGTCGCCGTAGACGACGACCTGCCAGCCCTCGTCGCGCGCGCGGGTGATTAGTTCGACGGCCTCCTTCATGCCCTTCATTTTAAAGGGCGTGACAAAGTGCTCCCTTGAGGGGTGGAGAAAGGCCTCTATGGCCTCGCGCGTATCGATGCCCCTGCCGAAGAGTATCTTTACCGTTTCGGGACACAGCCCCGTGGCCGAGGCGAGCCCGGCTATTATATTGAGTTGTTCGGGAGTGAAGAGACTCTCCTGAAGAATGGTTTTCATAGATATGGGACGCCGGAGCGCATGAACGCCTCTGCCGGGCGGGCGTTTTAAAAGTGGATGCGCGCCTATGCGCGCGGTAATATTATTACCCCGTAGCGGGGGCAATTATAATGCCTGTTAGGAAACGCACACCCGGGCGATGAGCCGCGCGAGACTTTAACGCTCCATAAGGAAAAAGGCGGGATAATACCCGCCTTTTGACAACAAGTGATTACTTTATATTGCGCCTGTCGATTACGCTGACTACGGCATAGGCCGAAGGCGTGAACAGAGCAAACGCGAACGCGCAGGAGATTACCGCGATGAGGAATGCGGCAAAGGGCGCAAGCGTGACGAACGAGGGCGCCGCGATGAGCGCGAACACGGCCAGTATGACGGCCGCGGCCGCCGCCGCGATGCACACGAAGAGATTTACCTTTGCGGTTGACTGACCGCCCGCGGCAATGAGCTGCAATGTTTCGGCCTTTTCGTTGTTTTCGTCCTTGTAGGACTTTTTGACGTTATCGAAGAAGAGGCCGCAGAGGATCATGTTGAGGACGACCGCGACCGCCGCGAAAGCGATGGCTTCGAGCCCGACGGGACAGCGGGTGATTGCGAGCAGAGAAGCGTAAACGCCGACTGCGGCGACCTGGGACATGAGTCCCGCAAGGGCCATGCCCGGTTTGAACCTGATTGCAAAATATATTGCCTGGAATACGACGGCCGAAGAGAGGGCTATCGCCGTGAAGTTGAGGACATATATGCCGTTGACTTTTGCCTCGTTGAAGTATGAGGAGACGGTGAAAGCTTCGTACCCGGCCCCTTCAAAGTGCGCCTTTACGGCAGCCACGGCCTCGTCTATGGCCTCGTCCGAAACGGAGGTACCAAGTTTGTACACAACGGTGTTGGGGAGATACCCCGTGGACTTGGAGAAGGAGACTTCGTATGCGCCGAGAGAGGCGAGTTCTTCGTTTGCAACCTCCAAAAGGGTGTTGCCGTTGACGTCCTCTACGGCGGAAGTGGTGACTTCTATGCTCTTATAGGAGGAGAACTCGTCGCCGTAATTGAAAAATCCGTTTGAAACAAAGTGGCACACGGTACCCACCGCCATACCTATCGCCATGATTATGACGCTGACGATGAGGACAATGTGGCGCAGTTTTAATATCTTAGTCATCGCCGTACACCTCCCTCTTGAAACCGCCGAAGGCGAACTTGTTGCGTGCGGGCGCGCTGCATACGTGCCACATCAGCCTGGTGAACCAGTAGAGTACATAGGATGCGATCGCCCCCACGACGAGGATGACGCCGCAGCCCGCAGCCGCGCCGGGCGCTATTGCCGCGATAAATATGGCCGCCGCGAGAATGACGACGTGGATATCGACGACGGTGAGGAGCGTGCGCTTATACGCCGCCTTTATGGCCGCCTGAATGGTCTTACCCGTCTTGCACTGGGCGCGCACTTCGTTGAGGACGACGAGATTGGCCGCCGCGAAGAGCACGAGCACCGCCGCGCAGGTTATGAGCACTTCGAGCGTGACGAGCACGTTGAGAATGAAGAGCGCATAGAGCAATACGAGCGCGAGAATGACGAGGGACATGGAGAGCACGCCGCCGAGCTTTTTATACTTTACGACTGCCGCGACGCACAGGGCGACGAGCACGGCTATGCAGGCTATGAAGGCCATGAGCGCCGCATTTTCGCCGCCGGCCGCCGATACGGGAGCCACTGTGGAGACATCGTTATAAGCGAGCACGAGCGTGCCGCCGTGTATTACGGAGTTGAGAAGGGTTGCGGCATCGCGCGAGGCAGACTGCGTTTCCATGCTGAACTGCATGACGTCGCTGTCTATCGTGGAAGTGCAGGTTATGGCAAGCACGCGGACGTTGCCCACGCAGACGTATATGGTCTGGCTTTCGGACGAAGCGGCGAGCGTGGAGATGTAGTTGATGCGCTCGCGGCCGTATGAAGTGAGCGAGAAGCTGAGCACGTGCGAACCGCCGAACGTGAAGGCCGAGACGGATGAAAAATATTCGGTGGCGTCCTCGTTGGCGCTGACGAAAGGATATGTGACGGAGCCGTCGCCGAGGACGTCTTCGTTGCTGTATTCGTCTTCGAAGCGCGTTGTATCGTAGGTAGTGCTCGTGGAATCGTCGTCATCGCCGCTCTCTATTGTTATGGAGGCGTCGGACGTGCGGAGCGTGAGCTCGCCGTCGGAAATGAGAGTTCCGAGCGTGTTTGCGGCATATGTGAGGGCGTTTGAGCGGTTTGTCTGGCTGTCGCCCTTATATGCGGCATAGGAAAAGCCCGAAGGCACCGCCACGGCGATGGTCAGGTCGTCGCGGACGGAGACGGTGTAATCGGAAAGGCCTCTGTCGCCCATTCTTGCGGCGAGAATGGCCGCGTCGCCGGCGACATCGCCGGCAAGAGCTTCGAGGGTTTCGTACCCGCTCTCTTCGAGAGAGACATACACGCTGCCGTGCGCCTGATAGGAGGACTTGTCCTCCTCTTCGAGCGCGTCATAGCTGCTTTGGGAAATGACGCCTTCGGGATAGATTGTCGTGCCGACATATCCCGTGTAATCACTGCCGAGGGCTATCTCCGCCGCAATGGAGTTGTAACGCTGCGCGGCGCCTACGTTAAAGGACGCCACGCCGAACACGGCGGCGACGAGAATGGCTATTACCACTATGGCAGTAATCACCACAGATCTTACTTTACTCATCAAAGGACTCCTTAAAGGAAAAACTGTTTGATATCAAATTTATATTCAATACTATAATATTATAAATAAAATTACACCGTCCGTCAAACAATTATCGGCAGGATAAAAATATTTTTGCCGTAATTTGTTGCACGGGGCGGGGATTTGCGTTACACCATGCCCTTTTTTACGGCGAGGACGTGCATTGCGCACTCGGCGCGCTTTTTCATCATCTCGCAGGTTATGGGGTAGGGAGTTTCTATATCGCCGGTGAAATGGTAGTTGTTGGCGCTGCAGCCGCCGCTGCATATGAATTTTGCAAAGCAGTCTTTGCAGTTTTTGCGCGTGAACAGACAGGAGGACGCGAACTTATCCCTTATGCCCGCATCTATGACGCCTTCGTACACGCTGCCCATTCTGAATGCGGGATCGCCAGCAAACTGGTGGCAGGGATAGATGTCGCCGTTGGGCACCACGGAAAAATATTCGTTGCCCGCGCCGCAGGCCGAAACGCGCTTTGCAAGGCAGGGGCCGCCTTCCAGATCTATATTGAAGTGGAAGAAATTGAAGCCCTTACCCTCTCTGTACTTTTCTATGTACCTTTCGCACAGCCTTTCATACTCCTCCTTTATGGCGGGGAGATGTTCGGGCTTTATCATGAGGTCTTCGATGTCCGTGACGACGGGTTCCATGGAGATGGAGTCGAAGCCCTGTTCGGCCAGGAAGATGACATCGTTTGAAAAATCGAGATTTTTTGCCGTGAACGTGCCGCGGACGTAATAGGACTTATCGCCGCGGCTTTGGACGAACTTTTTAATCTTAGGCAGGACGGCATCGAAACTGCCCTTGCCGTTGACCGTCTTTCTTATGGCGTCGTGCACCTCTTTGCGCCCGTCTATTGAGAGGACGACGTTTTCCATTTCGCGGTTGAAAAAGTCTATAGCGTCGTCGTCGAGGAGAAGGGCGTTTGTAGTCGTGGTGAAGAGGAACTTTTTGCCGTACTTCTTTTCCTGCCCGCGGGCATAGGCGACGACATTTTTGATGACGTCCAGGCACATCAGAGGTTCGCCGCCGAAGAAGTCGGCTTCGAGAATTCTTCTGTTTCCGCTATTGGCAATGAGGAAATCTATGGCCCTTTTGGCCGTCTCCTCGCTCATGAATTGGCGCGCGGAGTGGTATGCGCCCTCATCGGCGAAGCAATAGCGGCAGCGCAGGTTGCAGTCGTGACAGATGTGTATGCACAGGGCCTTGACTTCGCGCGATTTTACGGGGCGGGCGGTAGTTTCGGGGGCGTTTAAAAGCCCCTGCTCCTCCAGCGCACGGATGTCCTCTTCTATCGCATCGATATCTGCCTGCGAGAGATAAGAGATATCGACGTTCTGCCCCTCGCCGTGGGCGAGGTAATCGGCCGTCTTTTTATCGCACAGGTGCAGACTGCCGCTGCCGACATCGTAGATATAGTAGTTATCTTTGAACGAAAATGTGTGGATCATGCTTTAACTTTAAGAGGCGCGCACACGGAACACCCATGCCCTCGGACGCGCGCACATAAAACGGGGAGCAGAAATATCTGCTCCCTTTAAGTTCCGGATTAAATTTACTTTACTTCCTTTTCGGGATTCTGTTCTCTTGTTATCCTTTCGCAGCTCTGATTGCCGACGGTGCAGCTCGTTTTGCAGGCGGACTGGCAGGTTGACCTGCACTCTCCGCACGCGGTGATCTTTCTTTCTGCGGGTTTGGCTATGGTTTTGATCATAATATCCTTCCTCCGTTGGAAATTTACTTTTATATTTACTATATTATAGTTTAACGGAAGATAAAAATCAAGCCTTTTTTGTAAGCATTTTCAAGTTTTTTTGACGTTGACGGCTATTACGCCCGTTATGCCGCCCGCAAAGGCGCCTATGACGATTTCGAGGAGGAGCGTCCAGCCGATCTCAAACGAACAGGCGATCGTTGAAAAGAGCATCCACGTCTGAATGACGACGGACATGCCGTGGGCGGCGCCCTTTAAAAGGCCGCGTTCGCCGCGCAGAAAGAGCATTCCGCCGAGGACGATGGCGACGATCTTGAAGACCTGATTGACTATGACTACGGCGGACGACGGTACGCCGAAGAGCGTTGTTATGCCCGCAAACACGAGCGCATAGACGAGCGAAAAAATTACCGACGCGCACCCGGCCTTGCAGACTTCCAGAATATCCTTTAACATAACTTACCCCCGCTATATGACGCGGCAACGACATTATTTGCGGAGTTAAAGGCGGGGCGGCGTCCGCGGAAAGGCGGGCGCCGCCGCAAAAAAAACCTCCGCTAACACTACGGTATGCGGAGGGCGGGATTTTTAGAACATTATTTATCTTCCTCTTGCGAAGGCTGCTCCTCTTCGACAGCGGAGACTTCGGCAAAGGGTTCGGCGGGCTGTTCGACGGCGGATTCGGGCTGAGCCTTTTCATCCGCGGACTTTTCGCCCTTGTCTTCGGACACGGGCTCGGCTTCGGCCACGGCATCCGTCTGGTAGATGGCCTGCTTATCGAACTTCATGAAGCATTTGCCAGAAGTTTCGCTGCCCGTTTCGAGGACGAAGGTGTTCTCCTCGTCGTCAACTTCGACGACGATACCACACACGCCGCCTATCGTCTTGACCTTGTTGCCCGGCTTTACGGCGTTGATGAGCTTTTCGGCCTCTTCGCGCTGTTTTTTGTTTCTGCGGGAGCTGAACACAAACATCACGATGATTGCCACTATCAGCACGCCGAATATTATATAAGTACTGATATTGCCTATATTGTTACCGCTATCCTGTGTGAGGAGAGAAAATACATTCATAGATAACACACTCCGATTAAATTATTGCCACATTATAATAATATTTTTACCTTAATTTGGCAAGTGATTTGAAGGACAAAAAGAGTTTTTCACTCAATTTTCGCTTTGCGAATAGGACGAATAAAAGTTTTCGACAAATTGCGGCAGACTGTCATCAAATATCGCCTGTCTCATTCCCGCCATCAGTTTGTGCAGGAAGGTTATGTTGTGCAGACTTAAAAGCTGGGCCGAGAGCATCTCGCCGACGTTGATAAGATGGCGGATATATGCCTTTGAATAGTTTTTGCAGCAGTAGCAGTCGCAGTTTTCGTCCAGAGAGGAGAAGTCCTCCCTGTACTTGCCGTTGCGCACGACTATCTTGCCCTTTGAGGTGAAGGCCGTGCCGTTGCGCGCTATTCTGGTGGCGAGGACGCAATCGAACATGTCTATGCCGCGCATGACGCCTTCGACGAGGCAGTCGGGAGAGCCGACGCCCATGAGATATCGGGGAACGTCCTCGGGCAGAAGGGGACGGATGTGATCGAGCATTTCGTACATCAGCGGCTTGGGTTCACCCACCGAGAGGCCGCCCACGGCTATGCCGTGCCGCGCATAGGGCAGGCAACGCTTTACGCTTTCGGCGCGCAGATCTTTATAGAAATTGCCCTGCACTATGGGGAAGAGCGCCTGGTCATCCCTCGTCTTTGCGGCGGCGCAGCGCTCCAGCCAGCGCGAAGTGCGCTCCATGGCCGCCCTGGCCTGTTCGTATGTGTAGCCGTACTCCGAACACTGGTCGAACTGCATTATTATGTCGGCGCCCAGGTTTTCCTCTATCTGAATGGCCTTTTCGGGCGTGAAGAGGTGGCGCGAGCCGTCCACGTGCGAGTTGAAATATACGCCCTCGTCCTTGATTTTATTCAGTTTTGTGAGTGAAAAGACCTGAAAACCGCCGCTGTCGGTCAAGATCGGCCTGTCCCAGTTCATGAACTTGTGCAGACCGCCCGCTCTTTTTACCAGGTCGTCGCCGGGGCGCATGTACAGGTGATAGGTGTTTGAAAGAATTATCTGACTGCCCGCCTCCTTTAAGTCGCGGGGCAGCACGCCCTTGACCGTTGCCTGCGTTCCCACGGGCATATATACGGGCGTAAGTATGTCGCCGTGGGGCGTGTGGAATACGCCCGCGCGGGCGCCGGTGTGTTTTTCGACATGTTGAAGTTCAAAGGAAAAGTTTTGTGACATTTAATACCCCGGGCGGAAATTATTTTATCGGCGCAATTGAGGCCAATTGCAAAACATGGCGGGCGATCCGCGGAAAATGTAAAACAGAAGTCTGCCTAAATGTAAACGTGCTGCCGCAGCGCAACATAGTATTGCGAAGGTTAAAGATGAGCGAATGAGGAGCGGAGAAGCAAGCAGGTCGCGGAGCGGGCGGAATTTTTATTTATAAATTCCTTGTTGCAGCGCAAAATTTTAATTTTGCGTTTTATGCTCTTTTCAGAACCGAGCAAGACGAGGCGCGCGAGGAAATACCCGAAGGAGTTTACTTGAATGTAAATGACTGAGGGTTGCCGCAGCGCAACATAGTATTGCGAAGGTTATAAAATGAGCATAGCGTCGCCGAAGGAGAAGAACCTATACCTCTCCCCCACCGCCTCTTTATAAATCCGGAGTATCTTTTCCCTGCCGGTGAGGGCGGCGACGAGCATTATAAGGGTGCTTTCGGGCAGGTGGAAATTGGTTATGAGAGCATCGACGCACTTGAATTTATAGGGCGGATAGATGAAGATCTGTGTGTTGCCGCTGCCGGCGTGCACGATGCCGCCGTCATCCGCAGCCGATTCGAGCGTGCGCACGGAAGTTGTGCCAACGGCTATTATTCTGCGGCCTTCGGCCTTTGCACGGTTGAGCGCCAGGGCAGCCTGCGGCGTTACGCAGTAATATTCGCTGTGCATCTTGTGGTCGGTTATTATGTCTTCCTTTACGGGACGGAAGGTGCCCAGGCCGACGTGCAGCAGGACTTCCACCACCTCCACGCCCATATCCCTTATCTTTTGAAGGAGTTCGGGCGTGAAATGCAGCCCCGCGGTGGGCGCGGCGGCCGAACCGTCCGTCTTGGCGTACACGGTCTGATAGCGGTTTTTATCCTTGAGTTTGCTCTTGATATAGGGCGGCAGGGGCATGGAGCCGACTTCGTCCAGCACCTCTTCGAACACGCCCTTGCAATCGAATTTTACTATGCGCTCCCCGCTGTCTGTGATGCCTTCGACGGTGAGGGAGAGTTTATCGGATATCTCCAGCCGCGTGCCGACGCGGCATTTTTTTCC
>CALVLX010000139.1 GCA_944341195.1 uncultured Clostridia bacterium | reverse complement strand
GGAGGAGGGGGAACAACATTAAATCCCGTATAAAAGGGCGTCGGACTATAGCTGTGTCCGACGCCCTCCCTGTATGCAAAATTTAAAATTTATGTATTCACCGCAATATAGTATGCCGTCTTTCGCGTTTTCACTTCCTCCAAAAACTTCTGCACCAGCTCTTTTTGCCGCAGTGCGGGCATTTAAAGCGCCTCTTTGTCAAGGTGTGCGCCCCGATGATATATGCAAATAGAGTGGGTGCGAATTTTTTTCCGCACTCGGGGCATTCAAAAATTTCGCTGCTCGCGCCCATTATGCACAGCAGCACGGTAATGGCGGCTATGTTCAAAAATGCGGCGCATATCAGCGTTATTCTCAGCCGGATATCAACGTCGGCGTAGCCCGCGCACAGCACTATCAGCGCCAGCGAAGAGAGTATGGTGAGTATAAACGATATAATTGCCGCAACGCTCTTTGTCGTTCCGCTCACCTTGTCCTGCAAAAAGGCGGAAAGGTTCTCCTCGGCTCTCTCCCTGTACTGTCCGTCCTCCAGTCTCTGCCCCGAAAGCAATTCGTTCACCGTTATCCCCAGTGCCCCGCTCAGCGGCAGCATAAGTCCCGCGTCGGGCAGTCCGTTGCCCGTCTCCCATTTGGATACCGTCTTTTCCGAAATATTCAGTTCCTCTGCAAGCTGTCTCTGCGTAAGGCCGCGTATCCTGCGCATCTCCTTTATGAACTGTCCTGTCTTCATCTGATCCATATATCCGCACCTCCTTTGGCAATTCAATTATAGCGCATTTTCCCGCGTTTGTACACCTACGCTCCGTAGAGTTCCGCAAAATTTTATGCCCGGCTGCCCTGCGGCATAAAACGTGTTGCAGCCCGAGTTTTGCAAATATCTTTTAACAAACATAGACAAGCCTTGCGCCGAGCCATCGTTTTTTCGGGGGCCCCGTGTTGTTAACCGGCTGCAAGGGCAGTCTGTAACGGGCAACAATGCCAAAACAAAAAAACAGGCGCAAGGCCTGTTTTCTGTTTTGGAGCTACTGACCAGATTCGAACTGGTGACCTGCTGATTACGAATCAGCTGCTCTACCGGCTGAGCCACAGTAGCAACCATCAAATTGTACGCAAAAGCATTTTCTATTATAACAAAAATAAAAATAAAAGCAAGCGTTTTTCGGTGCGTGCAAAAAATTTGTTTCAATTAATTGCTCCGAATATCAAAAGTGCCTTTGCCGTAAAATATTGTATGAAAAAAGCACAGATCAAAGCCCTTGCCGTCTTTGCGGCCGCGGCTCTCTCCATCGTCGTCGCCGCGGTATTGGCCGCGCTGCCCTTCTGCAGTCGCCGGCTCGCCTTCTCGGCGGTGTATTATCTTGTATGCTATAAGAGCGCGGACGACGCGCACTCCGCCGGCTCGGTCTCATCCACCGTCCAAAGTTACGGCGGCGCGGGGTACATAGTCAGGTACGGCAACGAATACTTTGTCGTCGTGGCCTGCTATTACGATATGCGCGACGCCGAAGAGGTGCGCCTCTCCCTTAAACAATACGAACTCGATTGCCGGGTGGTTGAAGCATATGCGGGGGGATATGCCCTTCCCGTGCGCCTCTCGGCGAGGGGAGGGGACATCGAAGGCTGGCTTCGCACGCTCGACGAAACGGGCAGAATATTTTATAATGCCGCCAACGCCGCCGACGGCGGAAACATGGCGGGCGGAGCTGCCGCCTCGGTGCTCTCGGATGCGCGCATGACACTGTGCGCCGTAATGGAGGGCAACGCCGATAACGCGCTGGGCGACGAGGCGGGGTACATCATCGCGCTCATAGACGATCTCGACGCATCCTCCGTCTCCGCCCGCGAATTCCGCGTTCTGCAGGCGGCAGTGTGCGACTGCCTCATAAATTTGCGCTTTGTCTAGCGCAATCTCAATAAAATTGTGTACATTGCCCTCCGCGCGTGCTATAATTGTTGCATGGAATACACTATGATTACGGGCGCAACGGGCGTGCTCGGCGGCGAATTTGCGCGCCTGTGCCTGCGCCGCGGCGAAAACGTCTATCTCACTGCGCGCAGTCCTCAAAAACTTTCAGCATTGCGCGGGGAACTCGTCAAAGATTTCCCTTCCGCCGATATAAGGATATTCGCCTGCGATCTCTGCGACGAGGCCGCCCGCGGCCGGCTGTATGCCGATGCGTCCGGGCTGTCGTTCCGCCGCCTCATAAACGTTGCCGGGGCGGACATTCAAAAGCCGTTCGCGCTCTACGACGAGCAAAAACTCGTCTTTCAGATCCGTTCCACCCTGGAAGGCGCTTTAAGCATGTGCCTCTTCTGTATGCAGCATCCGGCGGAAAAGCTGCAAATTATCAACGTCTCCTCGCTGTGCGGCGAATACGTCATGCCCTATTTTGCCGTCTATGCGGCAGCAAAGGGCGCTCTCACCTCGTTTTCGCGGGCTCTCGCCGAGGAGTGCAGGGGTTCGCATATCTCCGTAACCGCCGTTCTGCCAGGCGCGGTATATACCCGTCCGGACGTCGTCGAATACATAAAAAGGCAGGGCGCGTGGGGCAGGCTCGCGGCAAAGACGCCGCAGTATGTGGCAACCAAATCGCTCAAAGCCTCCGATAGGGGCAGGAGAAGGGTGATACCCGGCCTTGCCAACAAGCTGGCGTATCTGCTGTCCCGGATGCTTCCCCGCGGACTTATGATAAAGCTCAATGCGTCGATGCGCAAAAATACGTCCAAGGATGCGTTCTGACAGCAAGGGGCTGTCCGGCGGAGTGCCGTGCGGCGTATTGCCTTACACGCATTATTTTTATAATATCCTTTTCGCCCGTCCGCCCGTGTTGACGGCGGCGGCGCTTTGTGCTAAAATATTAAAAAACACGCGGAGAAAAAAGTTATGAGCAAGGCAGATGAAATATTTATCGCCAACATGAAGGACATTCTCAACAACGGCGTCTGGGATACCGATCTCCCCGTCCGTCCCCGCTGGTCGGACGGCACTCCCGCGCACACCGTCAAAAAATTCGGCATAGTCAACCGCTATAACCTTCAGGAGGAGTTCCCAATTCTCACCATCCGCCGCACGGCGTTCAGATCGTGCGTGGACGAGCTTTTGTGGATATGGCAGAAAAAATCCAACAACATCCGCGAGCTCCACTCAAAGATATGGGATCAGTGGGCGGATGAAAACGGCTCGATAGGCAAGGCCTACGGCTATCAGCTTGGGGTAAAACACCACTACAGGGAGGGCGATTTCGACCAGGTGGACAGGGTGCTTTACGACCTCAAGAACAACCCCTCCAGCCGCAGGATAATGACGAACATCTACACTTTCGCCGACCTGCACGAAATGAACCTCTATCCCTGCGCATACTCCATGACATTCAACGTCTCGGGCGACACTTTGAACGCCATTTTAAACCAGCGTTCAAACGACATGCTCACGGCAAACAACTGGAACGTCGCGCAGTATGCCGTTCTCCTCGTCATGATGGCCCAGGTCTCCGGGCTCAGGGCGGGCGAACTCGTCCACGTCATCGCGGACGCCCACATCTACGACAGGCACATTCCCATAGTCAGGGAGATAATAGATATGCCCGTCTATCCCGCGCCCAGACTGGTCGTCGATCCCGACATAAAAAATTTCTATGATTTCACGGTGGACAGCTTCAGGCTCGAAAATTACGAGTGCAACAAAAAGAAGTACGACATCCCCGTGGCGGAGTGAGCATGAAGGCTATAGTTCACGTCGATAAAAATTGGGGCATAGGCAGGGGCAACGCCCTCATGTTCCGCCTGCCCGCCGATATGAAATTTTTCAGGCAGACGACCACGGGCAACACGGTGGTGATGGGCGGTAACACCCTGCGCTCCTTTCCCGGCGGGGCGCCCCTTAAAGACAGGGTTAACATAGTTCTCTCCGCAACGCTCGAAGATCGCGCCGACTGCATAATAGCGCGCACAAAACGCGCGTTCTTCGATGAGATAGCCCGCGCCCGCGGCGAAGTGTACGTGATAGGCGGCGCGGCGATTTACGCCATGCTTCTGCCCTACTGCGACGAAGTGTACGTAACAAAGGTGGAGGCGGAAGGCGGGGCCGACGCATTCTTTCCAAACCTCGATGCGGACGAATGCTTCGAACTCGTGAGCCGCAGCGAACCCGTCATTACAAATGGCTACGAAATTTGTTTCTGCACATATAAAAACAATAACGTTCTTCCCTTGCCCTGAAGGCGTGCTTTGCGGCATAAAAGGGCGCGCGGACATTTGAGCCCGCGCGCCAGTAAATTCAATTTTTGAGCGCGCTTTTTCTGCGCGCCGCACTTTGCGGAGGCGTTCTCCGCTGAAAAATTTCAATAGTCGGCCAGTCCCAGCAGGTAGTCTGAAGACACTCCGAAAAATTTAGCCATATCCACCAGCACTCCCAGCGGCGGTTCGCGCTGCCCCTTTTCGTAGTGCAGGTATGTCACGGTGTTGAGCCCCAGCGCGCTTGCCACCTGCTTTTGCGTCAGCTTCAGTTCGCTTCTCAGTTCTTTAAGTCGTTTGCCTAAAATATTTTCCATCACAGTCTGTCCATCTCTTGACATATTAACATTTTGTTAGTATAATATTTATAAAATTAACAAAACGTTAATTTATTTTAACATTTTTGAGTAAAAAAAGCATTAAATTTGTCCTGATTTACGGGCCGAAAGGCCCACCCATCACTTTAAGGAACAGGCCCGCCGCGCTTTTAGCGCTGCGGGCCTGTTCCGCGCCCTCTGTCCTCCCCGGGGGCGGCGGAGTAACGCGCATCCCTTCCGCCGCATAAACTGCATTATATCGCGGTGCGCCTTCCCGCTGCCGGGGAGGCTCCGCGTGCAGTTTTTCACGGGGGATAAATTTTGTGCCGTACCTTTCCCAACTCTGCGGCTGGCAGCAGGCGCTCATAGCCTGCACTTTTACGTGGCTCATGACGGCTGCCGGCGCGTCGCTCGTATTCTTTTTCAAAAACGTGGGCAAATCGGCGTTCGCGCTCATGATGTCGGGCGCGGCCGGCGTCATGGTCGCCTCTTCCTTTTTTTCTCTTCTCCTGCCCGCCCTCGAAAGCGGCGGCAGATTTTCGTATATCGTCCTCACCTCGGGCTTTGTGTCGGGCGGTCTGCTCATTGTGCTTACGGATGTGATTGCGGGCAGACTGTCCCTCTTTGCGGATAAAAACAGCCGCTCTTCGGCCGTCACGTGCGCCGCCGTGACCATACACAACATTCCCGAAGGCATGGCGGTGGGGGTGGCCTTCGCCGCAGTGGGCGGAGGCGCTTCCGCGGCGGTTTCGGCGGCCATGCTTGCCTTCGGCATAGGCGTGCAGAACTTTCCAGAAGGCATGTGCGTCGCCTTCCCTTTGAGGGCGCGCGGCCTTTCCCGCTTCAAAAGTTTTTTTATCGGTCAGCTCTCGGGCGCCGTAGAGATCGTCTCCGGCCTCGCCGGCGCCGTCGCGGTAACGTTCGTCTCCGGCATTCTGCCCTTTGCCCTCTCCTTTTCGGCGGGGGCCATGCTGGCCGTCGTCTGTTCCGAACTCGTCCCGCAGAGCTTTGAAAGCGGCAAAATAAAGGCCACTTTGGGCGTGGTTGCGGGCTTTGCGCTCATGATGATCCTGGATATCGCGCTGGGCTGAAAATTTTAGCTCCCGCGAATAAATTCTTCCCTCCCCGCCCACAATATCTGTATGAAGAAGGATATCGACCTCGAGCGCCGCGACGAGCGCGAAATATATTTCAGGCCCGCAAAGGAGAGGTGGGGCAAATGACGGGCAGGCAGAGGGAAAATTATAACAGAAATTACCTTGAATACGTAAAGAAGTGCGAACCTAAAACAAAGCACTTCAAAAACTGCGCCGCCGCCTTCGGCGTGGGCGGTCTTATCTGCTGCGTGGGGCAGTTCTTCAGGTACATGTTCGCCTTTGCCGGCCTCGGCGGCGACGAGCTTTCCGCCGCCGTCTCCGTCGCGCTCATATTTCTGGGCTGCCTCCTCACCGGGCTGGGCGTCTACGACAGAATAGGCCGCTATGCCGGCGCGGGCTCCATCGTGCCCATAACGGGCTTTGCAAACTCCGTCGCCTCGCCCGCGATCGAGTTCAAAACCGAAGGCTGGATATACGGCATGGCGGCCAAGATGTTCACGGTGGCGGGCGCAATAATCGTATTCGGCGTGTTTGCCGGCGCGGCCGTGGGGCTCGTATACCTTTTTGTGTAGTATTGTCTCTTAAAAC
>CALVLX010000138.1 GCA_944341195.1 uncultured Clostridia bacterium | reverse complement strand
GGCGCGCAGGAGCGCAGCATCAGCGCAACATCCTTTGCCGCTCTGCCGTCGCACGCCTCGATCTTTCTCTTTACGCGCGCCGCCTTTCCGCCGTCCGTCCGCACTCTCTTTATCCCGCAGCCGAGCGTGAGCTGAACGTCGTGCCGGCTGGTTATTGTGCCCTCTCTGTCCCTGTAGCAATCGAATACGGCCGTATAAAAGCAGTCCTCCGTGCCGTCCGTTATATAGTATGTCATAACTCTCCCGTGAGGGCGGAAATTCCCTCCCCGGGCGAAGAAAACATGCTCAGCTGTTCGCTGTCTTCGCCCCTCTTTTCGCAGAGCATGAGCGAAGCCCTTATAGTGTCCTCTCCGTCCGCGCCGTAAAACTTTCCGTCGCAGGTGATGAAGTGTCTTGCCCTCTTGAGTATTATGCGCATTTTTTTAAGATTATCAAAATTCAGCCTCGCATATCTCCTCGCTCTCATAATTCTGTAGGCGCCCCGCGCGCCAATTCCGGGCACGCGTAGCAGCATCTCGAGCGGCGCTCTGTTTATCTCTACGGGAAAGAGGTGCAGATTTCTCAGTGCCCACGCGCACTTCGGATCGTATTCCTCCGCAAGGTTGCTGTCTTCGCCGCACAGTTCGTCAACGGTGAATCCGTAAAAGCGCAGCAGCCAGTCCGCCTGGTACAGCCTGTGTTCGCGCAGCAGTCCCGCGCCCTTTTCGGGCAGTTTGGGGCTCCTGACTACGGGGATGTAGGAAGAATAGTACACCCTCTTGAGTCCCATGTTCCTGTAGAGGGCTTCGGTCAGCTTCAGGATGCGTCCGTCGCTCTCCGGCGAGGCGCCGATTATCATCTGCGTCGTCTGCCCCGCGGGGATGGCTCTCATTTCCCTGCGCACCTTGTTTTCCCTGTCATAGACGGTTGCAAGGTGCAGTCTCTTCATGGGCGCGATGAGGCTTTCGCGCGTCTTCTGCGGCGCAAGGAGTTTAAGCGATCTTTCGCTGGGCAGCTCTATGTTGTAACTCATTCTGTCCACAAGTTTCGCCGCCCTCATGCACAGGCCCTCATTGGCGTAAGGAATTCCTTTCAGGTGGATATATCCGTTAAAATTATACTGCCCGCGCAGCAACTCCGCCGTCCGCACAAGCGTCTCCATGGTTCTGTCGGGGTTTCCGAACACGGCGGAGGAGAGGAAGAGCCCCTCTATATAATTTCTCTTATAAAAATTTATAGTCAGTTCGCATATCTCTTCGGGCGTCATGTGCGCCCTCGGAACGTCCGCGTCCGCCCTGTTGGGGCAGTACTCGCAGTTGTATATGCACTCGTTGCTCATCAGTATCTTCAAAAGGGAAACGCATCTTCCGTCGGGGGTAAAGGAGTGGCATATCCCCCCGAAGGAAGCGTTCCCCGTTCCGCCGTCCCTGTTTACCCGATCAGAGCCGGAGGAAGAGCAGGATACGTCATATTTCGCGCTTTCTGTCAATATTTTAAGTCTCTCTGCGTCCAACATAACGGTGATCCCTTGAATGATTTCGGCGCCGCGCGGCAAAAAGCCCTTGTGCCAACGTGTCCGCCGCAAAAAATGTCCTACCCGCGCGAAAAAGCCCTGTCGGACGGGTAATAAACATTTGTTTGTATACGTATTATACCGCCTTAAAGGGGCTCTGTCAAGTGTATTTCAAAAAATTTTATAAAAAAATATATAACTTTCACAAATATTTCATTATTGTCTATTTACCTTTACACAAAACTGGTTATAATTAAATTGAAGTAAATTTTTTCAAAGGAGAGGAGCGCCATGAATGTTCTTATAGTCGATGACGAGGAGATGATAAGAGGCGTTTTAAAGGAGTACGTCGAATTCGAAGGCAACCGGGCCTTCGAAGCCGCCGACGGCATGGAGGCCGTAAAGATGTGCCGCGAAGGCGATTACGATATAATTTTGATGGATGTAATGATGCCCAAGCTCGACGGCTTTTCGGCCGTAAAGGAGATAAAAAAATTCAAGGATATCCCCGTCATCATGCTCTCGGCGCGCGGCGAGGAGTACGATAAACTCTTCGGCTTCGAGATAGGCGTGGACGACTATGTCACAAAGCCCTTCTCGCCCAAGGAGGTAATGGCCCGCATAGCGGCGGTAACAAAGCGCCGTTCCGCCGTATCGGAATCGGCCAATCCCGATGTCTATAAGTTCGAAGGCCTCACGGTGGATATGACGGGGCGCAACGTCTACGTGGACGGCGAAAAGGCCGAACTCACTCCCAAGGAGTATGAAATTTTATTCTACTTCATCAAAAACAAGGGCATCGCCCTCACGCGCGAAAAACTGCTGTACGACGTGTGGGGCTTTGATTTCTACGGCGACGACAGGACGGTGGATACCCACATAAAGATGTTGCGTGCCAACCTCAAGCAGTACCGCAAATTCATTGTCACGCTCAGGGGGCTGGGTTATAAGTTTGAAGCGTAAATTTCCCCTAAAATTAAGGAGTATGCAGGTGCTGCTCTGGCGGTACTTTGCCCTCTTCACCATTCTCATCATAGCCGTAGTATCGCTCGTATGCTTCGGCGTTTTGGGGAGCGCTTATTCTTCGCAGGCCCGCAGCCGCATAACGACTATCGGCGGCGGCCTTTCGTTATTTATAAACGGTAAATCTTCCGACTTCACGGGCATGGTCGGCAATGAGATGAACCGCTATGCCCTCACCGAGGGCATAGACGTCTTTCTCTCCTCGGCCGACGGCCGCGCGCTCATCTATACGATAGATCCCTCCGAAAACTGGGAGGGCATCTATGGCGAGATGTTGTCCGTCGTTGACGGCTGGACGGAGGGCAGGGCTGTGGTGTACTCCTCCGATTCGCTGCTCAATTACGCTTCGTGCGTCACGTTCAACGACGAGCAGTGTTATCTTCTCGTGCAGTATCCCATGTCCATCGTCGAACAGTCGCTGCGCAGCACGCAGATATACGTGCTCGTCATCGCCGCCGTGGCCATAGTCGTCGCGTTCGTCATCTCCTATGTGCTGGCGCGCCGCATATCCGCGCCCATACGCTCCATCAGCGATACGGCCATGCGCATGGCAAAGGGCGATTACAGCGTTCAGTTCGCCTCGGCCGAGTTCGAGGAGATAGCCCGTCTGTCCGAAAGTCTCAACTATGCCAAGGACGAGATAAAAAAGAGCGACGACTTCCAGAAGGAGCTCCTCGCCAACGTCTCGCACGATCTACGCACGCCCCTCACCATGATAAAGGCCTATGCCTCCATGATACAGGAAATATCGGGCGACGATCCGCAGAAGCGGCAGAAGCACCTTCAGGTAATCATAGACGAATCGGACAGGCTCACGGGGTTGGTCAACGACATTTTAAACGCTTCCAAAGTCAGCGCGGGGCTCTCCGAACTCAACAAAAAGGTGTTCAATCTCACCGAGTTCCTGTACGG
Source organism: uncultured Clostridia bacterium (assembly GCA_944341195.1). Taxonomy (GTDB): domain Bacteria; phylum Bacillota; class Clostridia; order Christensenellales; family Borkfalkiaceae; genus Coproplasma. The sequence goes on along the minus strand of CALVLX010000138.1, from coordinate 10,935 downwards.
CATAATGAATAAATTCGATTATCTGCAGGAGACCGCCGGATATAAATTTTTCGTAGATATAGATGCCGATCTCTACACGCTCGCCGACGAGGAGAAGATATATCAGGTGATATACAACCTCATCTCCAACGCGGTAAACTATACGGGCGAGGATAAGTGCGTGTACGTCTCTTTAAAGGATTGCCCCGAACAGCGGCGCATAAAATTTTCCGTGCGCGATACCGGCAAGGGCATTCCGGATGAGGAAAAGGAGCACATCTGGGACAGGTATTACCGCTCCAAGGATGCCCACGCCCGCCCCGTAAAGGGCACGGGGCTGGGACTCAACATAGTAAAGATAATTCTCCGCGCTCACAACTTCGATTTCGGCGTCAATTCCAAACCGGGCGAAGGTTCTGTCTTCTACGTCGATTTCCCCGAAGTCTCGTCCCTCCCCGAACAGTAAACATTTCTTTTTAAAGCCGTCCGCACATGCGGGCGGCTTTAGGTTTGATTTAATGGATAAATGGTGATATAATGTTCGTATGGAAGATATTTTTTCGCGCACGGCTTCGCTCTTCGGCAGGGACGCCGTAAACAAACTTGCGGGCAGCCGCGTGGCCGTATTCGGTCTGGGCGGGGTGGGCGGATACTGCCTCGAAGCTCTCGCCAGGGGAGGCATAGGCAGTCTGGACGTGATGGACGGCGACGTCGTGGATATCACCAACGTCAACCGGCAGATCCTCGCCCTGCACTCCACTGTGGGTATGCCCAAGACGCAGGTCGCCGCGCGGCGCATCCGCGATATCAATCCCTCGGCGGAGGTGGGCGTTTACACGCTGTTCTATACGGATGAGAGTGCTTCTCTCTTCGATTTTTCCCGCTACGATTACATAGTGGACGCGATAGACACGGTTACGGCAAAGGTCTCGCTCGCCGTGCGCGCCCGACAGGCGGGCGTAAGGATAATTTCGTGCATGGGCACGGGCAATAAAAGGGATGCAACCAAGCTCCAAGTCGCCGATATCTACGCCACTTCCGTCTGTCCGCTCGCCCGCGCAATGCGCTCCCTCCTCAAAAAGGCGGGGGTGGATGCCCTCAAGGTGGTATATTCCAAGGAACTGCCGTCACGGGCGGAAGAGGACGGGCAGACGCGCGTTCCGGGGCGTCCCGCTCCGGCAAGCTGTTCGTTCGTGCCCGCCGCGGCCGGACTCATCATGGCCGGCGAAGTCATAAAGGATATCATAGGCGATTAGGCGCCTCAAGCCGCTTGACAAAGGGGCGGCGCCGGTTATATAATAATAAAAACATTCGTTTTATATTATGCAATTCAAGTTACATTCAAAATTCCTGCCGACGGGCGATCAGCCCCTGGCAATAGAAAAACTCACCGAAGGCGTGCTGGACGGCATACGCACGCAGGTGCTTGTAGGCGTGACGGGTTCGGGCAAGACTTTCACCATGGCCAACGTCATAAAGAATATAAACCGCCCCACGCTTGTCATAGCTCACAACAAGACTCTCGCCGCGCAGCTTTGCAACGAGTTCAAGGAGTTCTTCCCCGAAAACAGGGTGGAATATTTCGTGTCGTATTACGACTATTATCAGCCCGAAAGTTACATTCCCTCCACAGATACTTATATCGAAAAGGACATGAGTTTAAACGACGAAATAGATAAACTCCGCAACTCCGCCACGAGTTCGCTGGGCGAAAGGGAGGATGTCATCGTCGTTGCCTCCGTCTCGTGCATATACGGCCTCGGCGCGCCCGAAGAGTACTTCCGTCTGGCCGTCTCCATGCGTCCGGGCGACAGGATGGAGCGCGACGATCTCATAAGAAAACTTGTCGAAATACAGTACCAGCGCAGGGATATTGATTTTCAGCGCTCGTCCTTCCGCGTCCGCGGCGACGTCGTCGAAATATTTCCCGCATCCAACTCCGAAATCGCCGTGCGCGTCGAATTTTTCGGCGACGAGATAGACAGAATATGCGAGGAAGAGGCCCTCACGGGCACAATCGTATCCGAACTCAAGCACGTGCTCATCTTCCCCGCCAGCCAGTACGCCGTCGGCGGCGACAAAATGCAGAGCGCGCTGTCCATGATAGAGCGCGACATGCACGACGAGGTGAAGGCCTTCCGCGACGAAGGCAAACTTCTCGAAGCGCAGCGCCTCGAACAGCGCACCACATACGACCTCGAAATGATGCGCGAGATAGGTTATTGCTCGGGCATAGAGAACTATTCGCGCTACTTCGACGGCCGCAGTCCCGGCGAGCCGTCGTTTACCCTTCTCGATTACTTTCCCGCAAATAATTTTCTGGTGTTCATAGACGAAAGTCACATGACCATACCCCAGATACGCGCCATGTACCACGGCGACCGTTCGCGCAAGGAAAATCTCGTCAACTACGGCTTCCGCCTTAAATCGGCCTACGACAACCGTCCGCTCACGTTTGAAGAGTTCGATGCGCGCGTTCCGCAGCTCATCTGCGTCTCGGCCACGCCCGCGCCGTATGAACTAGGCGAGGCGGGGCAGGTTGTGGAACAGCTCATCCGTCCCACGGGGCTGCTCGATCCGCAGGTCGAAGTGCGCCCCACAAAGGGACAGATTGACGACCTTCTCGGCGAGATAAAAAAAGTTTTGTCTGATAAGGGACGCGTGCTTGTCACAACTATGACCAAAAAGATGGCCGAAAACCTCACCGACTACCTGAAGGAGCACGGTCTGAAGGTGCGCTACATGCACTCGGATATCGACGCTCTGGAGCGCATCGATATAATAAACGGCCTGCGTGCGGGCGAATTCGATATCCTCTGCGGTATAAATCTTTTAAGGGAGGGACTCGATCTTCCCGAAGTAAAGCTCGTCGCCATTCTCGATGCCGACAAGGAGGGATTCCTGAGGAGCGAAACTTCCCTCGTTCAGACGATAGGCCGCGCCGCGCGCAATGCCGAAGGCCGTGTAATCATGTACGCCGACGAAATGACGGGCAGCATGAAGAGGGCCATAGACGAGACCAATCGCCGCCGCTCCATTCAGGATAAGTATAATAAGGAACACGGCATAGTCCCCAAAACCATCATCAAAGAGGTAAAGATAGATTTAGGCATAACCACAAAAAAGAAGGCGGGCGACGGCATCAGAATGCAGGATATCCCCGCCGAGATAGAAAAATTGAAGGCGCTTATGAAAGTCGCCTCCGCCCAGCTCGATTTCGAGCGCGCCATAGAGATACGCGATACGATATCCCAACTCAAAAAGAGAATGATGCAGGCCAAAAAGTCATAGCGCGGGCGGTAAAGGGTTAAGATTTTATATATTTATGAAAGAAGAAATTTTTGTCAAGGGTGCAAAGGAAAATAATTTAAAGAACATAGACGTCCATATCCCCCGCAACACGCTCACCGTGTTCACGGGGCTTTCGGGCAGCGGCAAATCCACGCTGGCCTTCGATACGATCTTTGCCGAAGGACAGAGGAGGTATATCGAAAGTCTGTCCTCATACGCTCGCCAGTTCCTGGGGCAGATGGAAAAACCCGATGTCGAATCGATAGACGGCCTTTCGCCCGCCATTTCGATAGATCAGAAGACTACTTCGCGCAATCCCCGTTCCACGGTCGGCACCGTGACGGAGATATACGATTATTTTCGTCTGCTCTTCGCCCGCGTCGGCGTTCCCCACTGTCCCAAGTGCGGCAGGGAGATAAGGCGCCAGTCCGTCGATGAAATAGCCGACAGGGTTATGCTCATGCCTGCGGGCAGCAGGATAATGGTGGAAGCCCCCGTAGTGCGCGGCAAGAAGGGCGAATACCAGAAGGAACTGGCCTCGTACAAAAAGAGCGGCTACGGCCGCGTAAAGATAGACGGCATAGTCTACGATCTGCAGGAGGAGATCCGCCTCGAAAAGAACGTCCGCCACAACATCTCCGTCGTAATAGACAGGCTCGTCATAAAGGATGGCATATTAAAACGCCTTACGGACAGCCTGGAAAACGCTTTAAAGCTCGCCGACGGCCTCGTTGTCATAGACTGCGACGACAAAGAGGAGCTCTATTCCTCAAAATACGCCTGCCCCGAGTGCGGCATATCCATAGAGGAGATAGAACCCCGCCTCTTTTCGTTCAATACTCCCTGGGGCGCCTGCCCCGAATGTTCTGGACTGGGATTCACCCAGTCGATAGATCCCGACCTCATCTGTCCCGATAAAACCAAAACATTGCGCGAAGGCGCCATAAAGATAAGCGGCTGGAATCTCGATTCTTCGGCCATGACGCAGATGTATATAAACGCCCTGGCCGAGGCCTACGGCTTTTCGATGGATGTTCCCGTAAAGGATCTTCCCAAGGGCGTCTACGACATGCTCATGTGGGGCAACGGCGGCGAAAAGATAGATATGAAGTACAGCGCGCACCGCTTTACGGGCAGCTATAAAACGTCGTGGGAAGGCTTTGCCGCCAATCTGCAGAGGCGGTACAATCAGACGCAGTCCGACAGCGTAAAGTGGGACATCGAACGCTACATGCGCACTTCGGAGTGTCCCTGCTGCCACGGCAAGAGGCTTAAAAAGGAGGCCCTCGCCGTCACCGTCGGCGGAAAAAATATCGCGGAAGTGTGCGATATGTCGGTGGACGAGCTCAAAAAATTTTCCGATTTCTCCTTCTTCGGCAACACCGAACACATGATAGCGGACAGCATAATCAGGGAGATAGACGCCCGCATAAACTTTTTGGAAGATGTGGGGCTGGGCTATTTAACGCTCTCCCGGTCGGCGGCCACGCTGTCGGGCGGCGAAAGCCAAAGGATAAGGCTGGCCACGCAGATAGGCAGCGCCCTCACCGGCGTATTGTATATTCTTGACGAACCGTCCATAGGCCTGCACCAACGCGACAACGAAAAACTGCTGCGCTCGCTCGAAGGCCTTAGGGATCTCGGCAACACGCTCATAGTCGTCGAACACGACGAGGATACAATCCGCGCCGCCGACTATATAGTCGATATCGGCCCCATGGCGGGCGTGCACGGCGGCGAGGTCGTCGCCTGCGGCACTCAGCAGGATATAATGAACGAGCCCAAATCGATAACGGGCGATTTTCTCGCGGGCAGGAGAAAGATAGATATACCCGCCGTCCGCAAACAGCCCGACGGCCGCTGGCTCACGGTGCGCGGCTGCCGTCAGAACAACCTGAAAAATATAGATATCTCTATTCCCGCGGGGCTCATCACGGTGGTGACGGGCGTTTCCGGCAGCGGCAAGTCCTCCTTCGTGAACGAGATAGTCTATCCCTACCTGGCCAACAAGCTCAACGGCGCAAGGCAAAAACTCGGCGCGGCCCGGTCGTTTGAAGGCGTTGAGTACTTCGATAAGGTCATCGCCATAGACCAGCAGCCCATAGGCAGAACTCCCCGCTCCAACCCCGCAACGTACACGGGCGTGTTCCAGCCCATACGCGATCTGTTCGCCGCCACCCCCGACGCAAAGGAGAGGGGATACAAGTCGGGCAGGTTCTCCTTCAATGTTCCGGGCGGCAGGTGCGAACACTGCCAGGGCGACGGCATCCTGCAGATAGCCATGCACTTCCTTCCCGATATATTCGTTCCCTGCGAAGTCTGCGGCGGCAAGCGCTACAACCGCGAAACGCTCGAAGTAAAGTATAAGGGCAAATCCATCTCCGACGTGCTCGATATGACGTGCGAGGAGGCGGAGGAGTTCTTCCGCCCCATAACTTCCATCCACAATAAAATAAAGACGCTGTGCGATGTCGGGCTGGGCTATATAAAACTCGGCCAGAGCTCCACAACCCTCTCGGGCGGCGAAGCGCAGAGGGTAAAACTCGCCACCGAACTTTCAAAGCGTTCAACGGGCAAAACCTTCTATATTCTCGATGAGCCCACCACCGGCCTGCACAGCTATGATGTTGATAAGCTGGTAAAGATCCTCGCCCGGCTCAGGGAGGGGGGCAACACCGTGCTCGTAATCGAACATAATCTGGACGTCATAAAGACGGCCGACTACATCATAGACCTCGGCCCCGAAGGGGGTGACGGCGGCGGCACGGTGATAGCCACAGGCTCGCCCGAAGAGGTTGCAAACAACCCCGCAAGTTACACCGGGCAATTCTTAAAACGCATATTAAGGGCATAATAAAAAGTACTCTGCGTGATATAAATATCAATATGTGGTGTACTATGCCACATATAATCGGCAGATATTGATTGTATGCGGCCGAGCTGTTTTAACAGTATAATGCCCTTGTAAATCCTGTTTAAAGTCCGCGCGTATTTCTACGCGCGGACTTTTATCGCGCTCATTGGTCGCGGCCTTTCACATTTGTTCGGGGCGGAGGAATATTTTGATATTAAAGTTAAAATATAAGGAGCGCCTTTATGACCAAACCGCTGATAGCCGAAAAACCCTATCCCACAACCGAAGGCATCGCGCCCGACTGCCGGTCGCTCAGGATAATCTCCCCTGCATACGCATCGTCCACGGGCGAGCTCAACTCCATTCTCCAGTACAATTATCATGCCGTCATCTTTAACAGCAAGGGACTGGAAGAGTATGCGGAGCTTATCGACAGCATTGCCGTGGCAGAGATGATTCACTTAAAGATACTCGGCAAACTCATCTGCGCCCTCGGCGCGCAGCCCGTCTATTCGCTGCTTCCCCCGGCGGGGTTCAATTTCTATTCGGCAAAGTTCGTGGCATATTCGCGCTCCTTAAAGAACATGATAGAGGACGACATTCTCGCCGAGCGCCACGCTATAATGAGCTATGCGCATATGCTCGACAGATTGCGCGACGACAGAGTCAACGGGATAATCGCGCGGCTTCTGGAGGACGAAAAACTGCATCTCAAAGCCTTTTCCGATCTGCTCGACAAAATAAAGTAATTGACAAAGCCCGCGCCTATAATATAAAATAATGTCATGCAAAAATATGATGTGGCGATAGTCGGCGGAGGAGCCTCGGGGCTCGCGTGCGCACTTTCGCTCAAACGACTCGACAATAAACTTTCCGTCGTCGTCATAGACGGCGGCGAGCGCCTCGGCAAAAAACTTGCCGCAACCGGCAACGGGCAGGGCAACGTCTCCAATCGCAATCTCTCGCGGGATAATTATCACGGCGGAGGCGCCCGCCTCGCTTACGAGACGATAGCCGGCGACTTTATGCTGCCGGCGGCGCTCTTCAACTGCCTGTTCACGTGCGATGGAGAAGGGAGGATATATCCCTCGGGAAGGCAGGCTTCGGCGCTTGTCGATAGTCTGCTGCGCGAACTTTCGGCCTCGGGGGTGCGCTTCGTCAATCCCGCGCGCGTAGTCGGCATCTGGCAGGGATTCAGGCTCAGTCTCTCCTCCGGCGAAAGCATAGCGGCTCAAAAAGTAGTGCTGGCGTGCGGGGGGAAGGCGCAAAAGCAGTTCGGCACGGACGGCTCTTCCTATGCCCTCGCGCAGAGTTTCGGCCATAAGCTGACGCCTCTCTATCCTTCGCTTGTCCAGCTCAAGACGGATACAACGCATATAAAGACCTTAAAGGGTATACGCTGCGATTGCTCCGTCTCCGCCCTTTCGGAGGGAAAAATTGTCGCAAAATCGCGCGGGGACGTCATCTTTACCGATTACGGAGTCTCCGGCAATGCAGTATTCAAAGTTTCGCCGTATATTGCCGGCAGCAGCGGGGCAAGCCTGTCCCTGGAATTTCTTCCGGGAGTGGACGCGGATGAGATAGAACGCGACGTCCTCCGCAAAATGCGCCTCGGCTATCCGCACGGCGAATTGCTCTCGGGCACGCTCCACAACCAGGTCGGCAGGGCGATATTAAAATCGTGCGGCAGCGCTCCCGCGGAAATTGCGGCAAAGGTAAAAAATTTCGTCCTCCCCGTCACGGGAACGCTGGGTTTTGATTATGCCCAGGTCACGCGCGGCGGAATAGACTGCCGCGATATCGACGGCGATATGCAGAGCACGCTCATGCGCGGTCTCTATCTTGTCGGCGAGTATGTCGATGTGGACGGCGACTGCGGCGGATATAATCTTTTGTGGGCGTTTGCAAGCGGTGTGCGTGCGGCCCGCTCTATTGCAGGAAGCCTATGATAAAGAGACTGGATAATGTAAAGCTGCCTGCGGGGAGTCCCGAAAGTCAGCTCTTAAAGATAGCCGAACGCCGCCTCGGCGCCCCCGTAAGATACTTTAAAATAATAAAAAAATCCCTCGACGCTCGGGATAAGGGCAACATCTTCTGGGTGTATTCCATAGCCTTTTCGGCTGGTGACGAGAGGGAGGAGAGAGCCCCGCTTGAGAGGATTGCGGCAAATCCGAAAGTCGCAATAGTCGGCAGCGGCCCGGCGGGGCTGATGTGCGCGCTCAGGCTCATAGACCGCGGCTTCCGCCCCGTCATAATCGAGCGGGGAAAACCCGTTGAGGACAGGCGTCGGTCGTGCCTTGAGTTTTATCAGAGTCACGTCCTCGATCCCGAAAGCAACGTTCAGTTCGGCGAAGGCGGCGCGGGAGCCTTTTCGGACGGCAAACTCAACACGCAGACGCATGACGGCCTAAATGCCGAAGTGCTCAGGTATTTTGTCGCCTTCGGCGCCCCGCGGGAGATAGAGTATCTCAACAAACCGCACGTAGGCAGCGACAATCTCTATAACGTTCTGCGCAACATGCGGGCGCATATTCTCGGAAGGGGCGGAAAGTTCATGTTCGATACCCGCGTCAGCGGCCTCGTGTGCGCCGACGGCGGGTTGAAGGGGCTGCGCCTGACGGATGTCGCAAGCGGCAAAGAGGACGTTCTCCCGTGCGATGCCGCCGTGTTTGCGATAGGTCATTCCGCACGCGATACGTTTACCATGCTCAATGATGCCGGCGCGGCCATGCAGCCGCGTGAGTTTGCCGTAGGCGTGAGGATAGAGCACCTCGCCGAGGATATCGGCCGCGCGCAGTACGGCAAAAGCTATAAAATTCTTCCCGCGGCGGACTATAAACTCGTCTCACATGCGCACGAACGCACCGTATTCACGTTCTGCATGTGTCCGGGCGGCGTAGTCATGCCCGCGGCGAGCGAGGAGGGGGGAGTCGTAGTCAACGGCATGAGCCTCTTTGCGCGCGACGGGGTGAATTCGAATTCGGCGCTCATGGTTCAGCTCAGAAGGGAGGACTTCGGCGGCAACGACCTCTTTGCGGGTATGCGCTTTCAGCGCGCGCTTGAAAGGAGGGCTTTCGAGGCGGGCGGCGGCGATTACAGTGCGCCGGCTATAGCTTACGGCGATTTCGCAAGGGGAGCGTGCTCGGGTAAATTCGGCGAAGTCGTTCCCACGTATGCGGCGGGCGTAAAGTGTGTTCCATTGGACGAAGTCCTGCCCGGCGTCGTCTCGGATGCGTTGAAGGCCGCGATTCCCGATATGGACAGGAGGTTGAAGGGCTTTGCCAGCTCCCATGCGGTGCTTACGGGCGTCGAAACGCGCTTTTCTTCCCCTGTGCGCATATTGAGGGATGAGACGATGCAGAGCGTCACCGTCAAAAACCTCTATCCGTGCGGCGAAGGCAGCGGCTACTCCGGCGGAATAACTTCGTCTGCGGCCGACGGCATCCGCACGGCGGAGGCATTGTACGAAAGGTTTAAATAATAATCAAAATATCATTGTGTTTTCATATAAACTACACAAATACATACTATAATTTAACCACAATTACGGATGAACCGCAACATCGACCACACTTAACTTTTTTCATATTCTCTCTGAAGGGCGCGCACCGAAAGGTGCGCGCCCTGCTTTTTAAAGCCGATGTGATGGTCTTTTTATTTTATTGTTATTCCGAATGATTCAAGGAGCGAAAGAGACTGCATCATGCTTATTGTGCAGCAGAAATATGTATTTATAAATTTTTACCAAATAATTTTATATGCCTGCTTTTGCAATACGAATATTCGGCTTAAATCTTCATTTGCCTCATACATATTTTCGATTAAATTTTCAAGGCGCTCAAAATAAAAAGTCGGATTCTTTTCTATATATTTCAGCTTTAAATCGTCTTTGAATAAATGATGGATAGCAAAATTGCGTTCTTCACAGATTTTATGTAAGCGTTTGAGAGAATCATCAGTAAAGAAATTTATTTCTTTTGCTCGCTTCAATCCGTAACCGAATGTATGCTTATTGAGTTTATCATATAATTTATTTGCTCTCACCGCAAAAGCGTTGTATTCAAATAAAAATATTGGATCTTTATTGTCAAACTCTCTCAATATTTCGTCAAAAGCAAGTATATTAGCGAGATTATATTCGATCATTTGAGAAAGGTTGACAATGAAGCCAACCTTCCCCCAAAGTTCTTCTAACTGTTGTTGATCATTATTGTTAAGATTATTCATATTCAGATTAGTTAATGTCATTCAATAGAGAAATATCATCCGTTTTTGCGCACAACTCCGCTTTTGACATGGCGATGATTTTAGGTTCTGCTTTTTTGCCCGTCATAAGATAATCAAGGCTCACATCAAATATATTTGCAAGTTTGGGAAGCATCGTAAATTCAGGATAGCCCGCCTCACTTTCCCATTTACTGATTGCCTTATCGCTGACATTTAAGTGTTCCGCAAGTTCTACCTGCGTCCAGCCTTTTGTTTTGCGTAATTCTGCTATCGTTTTACCAATGCTGTGTTCTGCCATAAAATTATCTCCTGTATTTGATGATATCATTGTAACAGACTATCTTGAAAATGTAAACCTACTTATTTTCTACACGATTCGTAGAGTTGTATCCATAAAATATTGCATACTCCACGATTAGTAGATTTTTTTAAAATATTTATAGTAGCAAAACTTGTTGCAGTAATTCTATTTACAAATCCAAACTATTTTGGTCGAGCAAGAAGTTGATGAGTCCCATCGTTACAATGCCTTCCTCGTCGGTCTGGGGGCGGATATTGTCCTTTACAACGACGATTTTTTTGAA
>CALVLX010000137.1 GCA_944341195.1 uncultured Clostridia bacterium | reverse complement strand
GGAACACGGTAAAAAATCTCGCCGCGGGCAGGATATTCGATGAAAACTTTCTCATGACGGTCGCCGCAATAGGCGCAATAGTGCTCGGCGTGTTCACGGGCGACGGCCTCATGGAGGGCGTCGCGGTAATGCTCCTCTATCAGATAGGCGAACTCTTCCAGTCCATAGCCGTCGGCTCTTCCCGCCGTTCCATTACGAGCCTTATGGACTTGAAGAGCGAAACGGCCACGCTCGTTAAGGAGGGTGCAACCATAGTCGTCGCGCCCGAAGATCTCAGGGTGGGCGATACAATTTTAATCAAGGCGGGCGAAAAGGTGCCTGTGGACTGCGTGCTTATCGAAGGCGAAACGTCGCTGGACATGAAGTCCTTAAACGGCGAAGCCCTCCCCCGCGAAGTCGTCGCGGGCGGGGAGATGCTCTCCGGCTCAATAAACATATCCAAGGTCGTCAGGGCCCGCGTCAAGCGCGAATACAGCAATTCGGCGGTGGCAAAGATACTCGAACTCGTCGAAAATTCCACCGCCCGCAAGGCGCAGAGCGAAAAGTTCATAACCAGGTTCGCAAAGTACTACACGCCCGCGGTGGTAATAGCCGCCGTTCTCGTTGCAACGCTCGTTCCCACCGTAATATGCGGCGTTCAGGCGGCTTTCGTATGGGAAACTTACAGGCAGTGGATATACCGCTCGCTGTCGTTTCTGGTAATCTCCTGCCCCTGCGCGCTCGTCATATCCGTGCCCCTTTCCTACTTCGGCGGCATAGGCAGGGCGGCAAAATCGGGCATACTCGTAAAGGGCTCCACCTGTCTGGACGAACTCGCCGCTGCCTCCGTAGCCGCCTTCGATAAGACGGGCACTCTCACTTTGGGCACCTTTGCGGTAAGGAGCTCCTCTTCGGACGAAGCGCTCAATCTCGCCGCCGCGGCGGAAAAATTTTCCTCCCATCCCATAGCCGCCGCGTTCGCCTCTGTGGCCACGCCCTATGTCGCCGGGGAGGCGGAAGAGGTGGCGGGCAGGGGCGTAAAGTGCACCGTGGAGGGAAGAAAGATACTCTGCGGCAACGCCGCAATGCTGCGCGAAGAGGGTGTGGACTTCCCCGTAAAGGACAGCATCTCAACCACCGTGTATGTGGCGTCGGACGGCATATATGTGGGGGTTATCGAAGTTGACGACATGGTAAAGCCCGATGCGGCCGCCGCTGTTGCGGCCCTCAGGGCGGGCGGCATTTCAAAGACGGTGATGCTCACGGGCGACGGACTGAAGCGCGCCCGTGCGGTGGCGGAGGAGGCCGGTTTGGATGAGTGCTTTGCAGGACTCCTCCCCGACGAAAAACTTAAAAAGGCCGAAGAACTCAGGCGCGAAGGCAAGCTGCTGTATGTCGGCGACGGCATAAACGACGCCCCCGTCATGACGGCGGCCGACTGTGCCGTCTCCATGGGCAAGGTAGGCTCCGACGCCGCCATCGAGGCTAGCGATATCGTGCTCGTCTCCGACGACTTAACCCTCCTCCCCAGGGCGCGGCGCATAGCCGTCGGCACGCGCGCCATAGTGCTTCAGAACATAGTCGGTTCGCTCGTCATCAAATTTGCCATAATGGCTCTGAGCGTGGCGCTCCCCTCGTTCCCCCTCATCGTAGCCATATTCGGCGACGTCGGCGTAATGCTTCTGGCCATTCTGAACGCCATGCGCACGGCGCTCATCAAGTAATTTAACGGCGCTCATAATTTAAAGGATACGTACAAGGACAACTTAAAATTAATTTACGCCATAAGCGCCGCGCCCTCCGGGTGCGGCGCTTATATCTGCCGTTCCGTATCGCCCCCGCCCGCCGCGCCGAGCCGCGGCGGGCGGGGCAAAATTAAGGCGCGGAGCGTAAAGAGTGTGCCCGAAAAGATGTTGCTTTTTTGCGCGCGGTGTGGTAGAATTGTGTCGTAGTTTGTGAAAAGACGGTGAAAATTGTTCGGTTTGCCGCATATGTGCGGCCGTCCGCCCGAATAAAAACAGGGGCGTCCCTGTTTTTCCTGCATTTTTGCAGGCAAATAAAATGCAACTATTTATTGTGGAGGTTTAAATATGTCTGACATGACAGAACAGACACAGCAGCCCGAAGGCGTTGAACAGCCTGCTCCCGAACAGCCCGAAAACTTTTGGGGCAAGGTAGACAGCTTCTTCGGCATCACAAAGAGCGGTTCAAATTTCCGCACGGAAATTGTGGCCGGCGTCACCACCTTCATGGCCATGGTGTACATTCTCATGGTCAATGCGGGCATGTTCTCGGGCGTAATCACCGAAAGTGCCGATCCCTACGGCGCGGCCTACATCGCCACGGCGATAGGCGCCATAATAGGTACTTTCCTCATGGCCTTCTTCGCCAAAATGCCCCTCGCGCAAGCGTCCGGCATGGGTATAAACGCCTACATCTGCTACACGCTCCTCGCCGAGGGCACGGGCCTGACGTATGCAAACTGCATGGTGTTCACCCTTTTAGACGGCGTAATCTTCCTCGTTCTCACCCTCACGGGGCTCAGAAAGGAAATTTTTGAAGCCATCCCCGCGGGCGTCCGCCACGCAATCCCCGTAGGCATAGGCATGTTCATCGCCTTCATAGGAATGCAGCAGGCCTACATCATCACCGATTCCAGCACGCTCACGGGCTTTGTCTCCTTCAATGTGCTGGCAAACAACGCCTTTGTCTCCTACGAGGGCGGAAACGTCATGGGTATGCTGCCCGCGCTCGTCGCGCTCATCGGCGTGCTCGCCATCGCAATACTCTCCAAAAAGAACGTCAAGGGCGCGGTACTCTGGGGCATCCTCGGTTCAACCGCTCTCTACTATATCCTGCTCGGCATCGCCTACGCGGCGAACGTCGCCGCGGCGGGAGCCATATTTGCCGATATTTCCCTTTCCAATCCCTTCAGCGCATTTGCGGCATGGGGCAAGGATTCGGTCGGCGCCGTGTTCTACGAAGGCTTCAACTTCGACAGCTATCTGGGCGTTAAGGGCAACAACGCGGGCTCGCTCGTCGTAGTACTGCTCACCTCGGCGCTGTCGCTGTGCATGATAGACATGTTCGATACCATAGGCACGCTATACGGCGCATGTTCCAAGGGCGATCTCCTCGATGAAAACGGCACGCCCATCCGCATGGAAAAGATGATGCTTGCCGATGCCATCGCAACCTGCACGGGCGCGATAGCGGGCACTTCCACGGTCACAACGTTCGTCGAATCCTCCTCGGGCGTCGTTGCCGGCGGCAGAACGGGCTTTACCTCCATGGTCACGGGCATCTGCTTCGTCATAGCCATGTTCCTTTCGCCCATAGCCCAGCTCATTCCCCGTTGCGCCACCGCAACGGCTCTCATCTGGGTTGGTGTGCTCATGATGACTTCCGTCGTCAAGGTCGATTGGGAGGACGCGCTCGACGCCATAGTCGCCTTCATGACGTTCATGGTAATGCTCCTCGGCTACTCCATTTCAAAGGGTATAGGCATGGGCATAATCACCTACGTAATAGTCAAGGTGTGCACGGGCAAGATCAGGGAAATCACCATACCCACATGGGTAATAGGCGCTCTCTTCTTTGCAACGTTCATTCTCACCTGACGGCCGCGGTAATTTCGGGCGGCGCGGGCAATGCCCGCGCCGCCTTTTTCGTGCCGTAAATTTTTTTACATGTTTTGAACAAATTGCGTTTTTATGTTGAAATTATCCGCCCTTTGGTTTATAATACTTATATACAGTTGCAGGGGGTTATATGAAGTATATACTGGCTCTCGATCAGGGCACCACAAGTTCGCGCGCGATAGTGTTTGACGAACTCGGCAACGTGGCCGGCAAGGCCTATCAGGAATTCAGGCAGATCTATCCCAAGGCTGGCTGGGTGGAGCACGATCCCAAGGATATTTTGGGCTCCCAGGTCGGCGTTATAGCCGAAGCCCTCGTGCGCGCCGGCGCCACCGCGGACGATATCGCGGCGATAGGTATTTCAAACCAGCGCGAAACGACTCTCGTCTGGGACGCCGTAACGGGCAAACCCGTGTACAACGCCATTGTGTGGCAGTGCCGCCGCACGGCAGATATGTGCGATAAACTGCGCGAAGAGGGGTTGGAAGGCCTTATTTACGCCAAAACGGGGCTGGTTGCGGACGCGTATTTTTCGGCCACAAAGATAAAGTGGATTCTCGATAACGTGGAGGGGGCAAGGCAAAAGGCAAAAGCCGGCAGGCTGCGCTTCGGCACGGTGGATACATATCTGCTCTACACGCTCACGGGCGGCAGGGTGTTCGCCACCGACTATACAAATGCGGCGCGCACCATGCTCTTCAACATACACACTCTCAGGTGGGATGACGACCTCCTTTCGCTGTTCGGCATTCCCCGCTCCATGCTCCCCGAAGTATATCCGTCGGGGTATATGTACGGCGCTACGGATGCCGTATATATGGGGCGCAAAGTGCCTGTCTGCGCCGTTGCGGGCGATCAGCAGGCGGCGCTATTCGGCCATCTCTGTACCGATAAGGGCGATATCAAAAATACATACGGCACGGGCTGTTTCCTCCTCATGAACACGGGGGACGAGGCCGTGACCAGCCGCAACGGGCTCATAACTTCCCTTGCGGCGGGCGTGGGGGGAAGGCCGCAGTACATTCTGGAAGGCTCCGTCTTCGTAGGCGGCGCCGCCGTGCAGTGGCTGCGCGACGAGCTGCGCATAATCTCTTCCGCCGCCGAAAGTCAAACCCTCGCCCTCAAAGTGCCGTCGTCGGACGGCGTATACGTCGTCCCCGCGTTCACGGGACTGGGCGCGCCCTACTGGGACGCGCGCGCAAGGGGGATAATTTCGGGCATCACGCGCGGCACCTCGCGCGAACATATCGTGCGCGCCACGCTGGAGGGCATAGCCTATCAGGTGGCGGATATAGCCGGGGCAATGGGGCGCGATGCCGGCGTCGCCATAGACGGTCTGCGAGTGGATGGCGGCGCTTCGGCAAACGATTTCCTCATGTCCTTCCAGGCGGATATTCTCGGCTGCTCCGTCGTCCGTCCCGCCGTCGTGGAAACTACCGCTCTCGGTGCGGCGTATCTCGCCGGCCTCACCTGCGGCATGTGGTCGGATATCGACGAACTGCGCTCCAACAGCAGGGCGGAAAGGGTTTTCACTCCCTCAATCGGCAGCGATGAGCGCGCCGCGCTCCTCAAGGGCTGGCACGCCGCCGTGCGCGCCGCAAGGGGTATTTGACAAATAATTTATCAAAGAGAGGTAACGTCATGTTTGACTGTATTATAATCGGCACGGGGCCCGCCGGTATCTCGGCTGCGCTCACGTTAAAGGCCAGGGGCAGAAATTTTCTCCTGATAGGCAGCGCCTCGCTTTCGGGCAAGATAAACGCGGCCGAAGAGGTCAACAATTATCCCGGGCTGCCCGCGGTCGGAGGGGCGCAGCTCAAAGAGGCCTTTATAAATCACCTTGAGCAGTCTGATATCTCCGTAACGCCCGGCCAGGTCACCGGCGTCTACGATATGGGCGGCTACTTCGGCGTGCTCTGCGGCGACAACAGCTACGAATCCAAAACAGTCATTCTTGCCACGGGAGTGGAGGCGGTAAAGCCCGTGCCCGGCGAGTCGGAATTTCTCGGCCGCGGCGTCAGCTATTGCGCCACCTGCGACGGCCTGTTGTACAAGGGCAAAAAAATAGTGGTGGTGTGCACTTCGGCGGCAATGGAAGAGGAGGCGGAGTACCTCTCCTCTCTCGCGGCCGAAGTCGTCTTCGTTCCGTTGTATAAGGGGGCGCGGTTAAAGGGTGAAAACGTGCGTTACCTCGTGGATATGCCCAGGGCAATCGTCGGCGATACGCGCGTCCGCAAGGTCGTATTCTCCAAGGGGGAGGAAGAGTGCGACGGCGTGTTTATGTTAAAGAGTGCGCTCGCTCCGTCCGCGCTTGTCGCCGGGCTGAATGCCGAAGGCGGACACGTCGTCGTTGACAGGGCGTGCCGCACAAATATCGCAGGCTTGTTTGCCGCGGGCGACTGCACGGGGCGCCCCTACCAGTATGCAAAGGCCGTCGGCGAAGGCAACGTCGCCGCACATTCCGTGTGCGATTATCTCGCCGCAAAAAAGTAAAATTTTCACAAATATTGTGCCTTAAAAAATTATAAATTTTGTAAAAAAACTCTCAAAAATGAGTTGACATAGTACCCGCGATTTGCTATAATCGTTAAGCATTGAGTTGTGCGTAGTTATCGCCCGTGCGTCTAAATACGTGCGCAATATGCGGGTGTAGTTCAATGGTAGAACACTAGCCTTCCAAGCTGGTTGCGTGGGTTCGATTCCCATCACCCGCTCCAGTTTTAAGGCTCGCGGCGCAATGCCATATGCGCCTGTAGCTCAGTCGGATAGAGCAACGGCCTTCTAAGCCGTGTGTCGGGGGTTCGAATCTCTCCAGGCGCACCAATAAATCATGGCGGGCGTAGCTCAATCGGTAGAGCGCCAGATTGTGGCTCTGGAGGTAGCAAGTTCGAAACTTGTCGCCCGCCCCACAAAAATTAAAAGCGCTTGCTTCCCAATATTTTATTGGGGTGTCGCCAAGCGGTAAGGCACGGGATTTTGATTCCCGCATTCGTAGGTTCAAATCCTGCCACCCCAGCCATTATGGTCCATTAGCTCAGTCGGCAGAGCACGTGACTTTTAATCACGGTGTCCCGGGTTCGAATCTCGGATGGATCACCATGCTAAATTGTATTTGTTTAAAATACTTATTATATAGATTCAACGCGGGTTCGAATGCCTCCTGGATCGCCATGCAGTCTCGTATTTATTAAAAATACTTATTATATAGATTCAACGCGGGTTCGAATGCCTTCGGATCACCACGCAGTCTCGTATTTGTTAAAAATACTCATTATATAGATTCAATGCGGGTTCGAATGCCTTCGGATCACAACGTCTATTTCCCGTAGCTAATACGGATAGATATAAACGGTGATGCGCAGGTTTGAAAATGACCTGAAGTCACCACAACTTAATAATTAATGCACCTTTAGCTCAGTTGGTAGAGCAACTGACTCTTAATCAGTGGGCCGCGGGTTCGAGTCCCTCAAGGTGCACCAGAACAGTCGGAAATAACAATTCCGACTGTTTTTCTTCTGCGCACATTATGAGGGGCTCGAGGGGAGGGAAGTCGGCGGAATCTACCGCCGACAAAACAGCGGACACCCGCTGTTTTCCATGCGCTCTCTGCGTTTGTAATGAAAAAGCAAACGCATCGGTCACCGCTCGCACTAAACGTATGTGCTCGCTTATTTCGCAAAGCAAAACAGCACACCGTGCTGTTTTGAAAATCTTTGCTCAACACTCAAGGCG
>CALVLX010000136.1 GCA_944341195.1 uncultured Clostridia bacterium | reverse complement strand
TTTACGACGGATGGATGAAGAATAAAAAATCGGCGATGATCTCCTGCAACGACGGCTTCCGCCCCGTAAGTTTTCTGCTTGAGACGCTCGATGAAGACGCGGAGTAATTTTAAAATGAATATAACTTACGGTACGACAAAAAATTTCACGCCAGGACAGCTGCAAAAGCTGTTCAAATCCGTAGACTGGAGTTCGGGCGATTACCCCGAAAGGCTTGTAAAAGCCATGCGCGGATACAGCAAAGTTCTTTCGGCATGGGACGGAGACGTGCTTGTCGGACTCGTTGCCGCCATGGACGACGGCGAAATGACTGCCTACATCCATTATCTGCTTGTAAATCCCGGATACCAGCGCCGCGGGATAGGCAGGGAACTTATGCGCAGGATAAAGGACGAATATAGAGATTATTTAAAAATCGTCCTCATAGCTTACAGCGGCGGAACGGAGTTTTACTGTTCGCTCGGATTTAAAGTTCCAAAAGATTCCGTGCCGATGTATCTAACCGAAATGTATTGAGATAAAATGAGAGCAGGGCTTTGCCCTGCTCTTCTCTCATATCTGTGTTTATTAAGATACCACCCTTATTACGGCGGCAACCTTGGCCACTTCCTCGCTCTCGTTTATGAGCTGAACGGCCTTTTTTATGTTGTTTTCGCGCGTGACGTGCGTTATAAATATTACGGGTGTGGCGCCGTCTTCGCCGACGGGGCCCCTTTCCTGCAACATCTGCGCAACGGAAATCTTGCACTTTGCAAATATCGAAGAGACCTTTGCAAGGACGCCCGTTCGGTCGGTGGCGTTCAATCTGATATAGTACGCGCTCTCAAAATTTTCTACAAATTTTGTGCTCTGCGCGGCCTCCTCGGTATTCTTGAACGTCGAATACTGATAGTTGGTATGCGTGGCGCAGTAGATGATATCTCCCACAATTGCGCTGCCCGTAGGCAGAGCGCCCGCGCCGCGGCCGTAAAGCATTACATCCTCCACGCAGTCGCCCGTGATGTAGACGGCGTTGTAACTGTCGCCGACGCTGGCAAGCGGATGAGAGCTCTTTATGAATGAAGGATGAACGCGCACTTCTATGCCGTTTTCGCCGTTCTTGCCTATCGCAAGCAGTTTAAGGACATATCCGAATTTTTTGCCGTATTCGATATCCGCCACGGAAATGTTGGTTATGCCTTCACGGTAAATTTTGGTGTAGGGGATCTTTGTATGGAAGGCGAGGCTGGAAAGAATGGAAAGTTTGTAGGTGGCGTCGTAACCCTCTACGTCGGCTGCAGGGTTGGCCTCGGCATAGCCGAGCCTCTGCGCCTCCTTGAGCACGTCCTCATAGGCCGCGCCCTCCTCCGCCATCTTTGTGAGGATATAATTGGTTGTGCCGTTTATTATGCCCATCATGGACAGAATGTTGTTGCCCTGAAGGTTATCCAAAAGGGAGCGGATAACGGGAACGCCGCCCACGCAGCTCGCCTCGTAGAAGAGCCCGCAGTGATTCTTTTTTGCGACGGCTTCGAGTTCGTGGCTGTACTTGCAGAACAGTTCTTTGTTGGATGTGACTACAGACTTTCCCGCGCGCAGGCAGTCGAGCACGAAGGTTTTAGCAGGTTCGACGCCGCCCATTACTTCAACCACGATGTCAACATCGGGATTGGAGCAGATCTCCTGAATGTTTGCGGCTATTCTGTCCTCTTCGATGCCGAGCGCCAGTGCCTTGGAACGGTCGCGCTCCAGAACGACTTCTACAGTCAGATCGACTTTATAACTCTTTTGATATAATTCGCGGTGTTCTTTGAGAATCTTGTAGGTTCCGCCGCCTACCACTCCCATGCCGAGTATTGCTACGCCGACTTTCTTCATTCTAATCCTCCGTTGTGTTCAGGTAATAGAGATATTTGAGACCTTCAAGCGTGAGAAGCTTATCAACATAATCTATACACGAAATTTCATTTGCGATAATTTCCGAAAATCCGCCTGTGGCTATTGTTTTTACGTCGTCACACTTCATTTCGTGCTTTATCTTGCGCACAATGTACGCGACGAGTCCTGCGAAGCCGTAGAATATGCCGGACTGCATGTTCGTGACGGTGTTTGTGCCTATTACTTTATCGGGACGCTCGATCTCTACGCGCGGCAGCTTTGCTGTGCCGTTGACGAGACTATCGAGCGAGCCCTTGATTCCCGGCGCTATGACGCCGCCGCAGAACTGGCTCTTTTCGTCGATGACGTTGAAAGTCGTTGCGGTGCCGAAGTCGATGACAATGGCGGGCGCGCCGTATTTTTTTACCGCGGCTACGTTGTTGACGACTCTGTCGGCCCCCACTTCCCTGGCGTTGTCCACCTTTAAATTCATGCCCGTCTTGAGCCCCGCGCCGACGACGAGAGGCTTGATCCTGAGGTATGTATCGCACATTCTTTCGAGCGTGAAATCGAGGGGCGGAACGACAGACGAGATAATCCCGCCCTTTATGTCCGCGGGCTGCACGCCGTTGTTCTTGAGTATGCTTATAAGTTGTCCGCCGTATTCATCCGAAGTTTTTTTGTGCTCGGTGGCGACACGGAAACTCAGTATAAACTTATCGCCTTCAAAGAGAGCATATTTTATGTTGGTATTGCCAACGTCAAGACAGATTATCATTTTTAACGCCACCGGTTGTATGAATCTTTCTTATATAGAGCTGTTTTTCCACAACTCTGTCCACCGTATAGACTGCGGGTGAAAGCAGAGCATCCACGGCAAATTCGATAAAGAAATTGACTGTCACTATAACCGTCAGAATGACTGTTATCGGAGACATGCCGGCAATCTGTACTCCCGCCATGGTGAGATAATCGCTAATCGGTTGAAAAATTATGAGCGCGCCGACAATGAATATCCCCGTATTGACTATCGGGGCAAGCAGCGATGCGGCAACTACTCCCCATCTCTTGCTGCGCAAGGAGATCAACTTGAAGACAATCGCGGGAAGGACGCCCGCCGCAACACCCTTTACAAGGCAGAGCCCGACGGTAAAGAGAGGTTCGACGCCGAGGAGATAGAGCGTGAACGCATCAAATCCCGCAAAGGCGTTTATGAGAACCATGACGCCGAAGACGGCGCCAAGGATTGCGCCCGCCCAGACGCCGAGAAGCATACCGCCCAGCACTATAGGCACAAGGGACAGCGTGATGGACGTCAGACCGAAAAAGGTCAGCAGTCCGCTTACAAGCTGGAGCACTACTATGAGCGCCACCAGGACGGCGAGATAGGTCACCGTTTTGGAATTAAAAAAAGTCGTACCGGCTTTTTTCATGAGATACCTCCATCGGATTTCTTAAAAGAATATCCGCAGAAAAAATTTATTATACTTTTATGAGGTCGGGTTGAAAATACCCGCCTGAAGTATGCAATAAAGATTTATGCGATAAATATTTATTTTCTGTAGATTATATCATTATGGACACTTAATTGCAAGCGTTTGAGCGCACCTGTAACATTTTTTAGTATATTATAATATTATTAAAATATAGACAAAACTGCAAGGCCGCCAAAATACCGTACATACCGCCTTGCAGACATTCACAGGAGGAACCTTATGAATTTATTTTCGCAATTCGGCGGTTGCAACAGCTGCCTCTGGATACTCATCCTTTTACTTATAGCTTCAAGTTGTTCCGAAAATGGTCTGGAAGGCGTGCTTTCGGGCAGCTGCACTCCCATTCTCGCCGCCCTCGTATACACGATGTGGAAAAACGGCACATTAAGCAACCTCTTCTGCGGAAACAACGGCTGCGGCTGTGACTGCGGATGCAACTGAAGACGTGAAAACTCTATAAGCGACTGCTTTAAATGATAAGCGGGCTGCCGTGCGGCAGCCCGCTTCAATCATTATATGAATAAACATGCGGTTTTATGACAATTCAGCGTTGTTGCCGGCGTCTGTCTTTCAGCGCAGAATAGGCGAAATATGCGCAGACCGTCTTTGCATCCTTTATTTTGCCGCAGTCTATCATGCGGCGCACCTCGTCTTCGGGAACAAATTCAAAGTTGAGGAATTCTCCGTCGTCTAGAGACTGTCCGGCATAGTCGGCGCGGTCTGCAAAGTAGATATGTATGACTTCGTCGGTGTAACCGGGCGTGGGATAGATATCGATGAGATGATTCAGGGACGCCGCCTGCCAGCCCGTCTCCTCCCTCAGTTCGCGCAAGGCGGCGGACTGTGCATCCTCGCCGTATTCCAGTTTGCCTGCGGGAATTTCGTAAATCTCCTCTCCGTACAGATAGCGAAACTGTTTTACGAGCGCTATACGGCCCTCGTGCGCAAAGAGGACGGCCGCACCTCCCGAATGGCGGACGCACTCGCGCTTTGAAAACGTGCCGTCGGGAAGTTCGACGTCGTCAACTTCGAGCCGGAGAATACGCCCGTCGTATATTACTTTGCTTCCCACCTTTTTTTCTTCAAAACTCATGCCTCTGCCTCAAAACTTTCTATGCCCTCAAACAGCGACTGCACGTCCGGACTTATGGTATTGTTATATAAAATGTAGTAGTTGTAGCCGTTTACGAGGGAATTTACCGCCGAAAAATTTTTCGACTTGAGCGCGCCGTAAATTTCATCCAGCATCTTGCAGCCCGTCTCTCTGTCGTCATCGGGAAGGGCGCTCTGCATCAAAAATTGTTTTTCGCGGGAGATGAGCAGACCTATCGCGGAGAGCATACTGGATAACTTTGCGTTCTGCGGATCAACTTTTATATCTTCTGCCGCACAATCTTCACCGTCATCGGGGGAAAGTTCCGAAAGTTCGTCTTCAAACACTCCGCGTATTATCTTTTCCATGGGATCGATGAGTTGTTTGCAGAATGCCAGATAACTGGAATAAAAACTTCCGTCATCCGAAAAATATTTTTGCAAAAACCAGTTGAAGTTGATAGAATCCCTGTCTATTTCGACAAGCAGACAGAAGATAAAGGCCAGTTTATCCTGCGGGGATGACGGCAAAATTACCATGCCACGCTTTGAAAACCCGTCGGAAACATCGATAAGGCAACTCGATTTGGCGGACAGATAGTCAAATCCATCGGAAACGGAGGAAAAAAGGTCATACAAAGTACGGCTGTTTACAATGGACTTGAGCAAATCTGTTATCTTTGTGGGTGCCATAATAAACTTACATTTTTTGAGTTCCTGACACTTTTTTAAAAAATCATTGACCTGGGAAGCAACTTCTTTCATGGTTCACCTTGATAGTTTTTAAATATTATATCATAAATTAATATAAAATAAAATATTTTTGAGCAAATATCTTGATTTTATACCGATAAATATGTATAATAAGATATACATGTCGGACGGCATCAACCACAAAAGGCGTAAAAATGATCAAATCGGGCGAAACTTCCATTAACAAATTAATAATTCTGTTTGTCTTTGACAAGATGGAAAGCGCTCTGTCCGAAAGGACGATAGTTGACATGTGCTCCTCCTCCAACGACTGGATGGGATACATGGACTGCGTCAACGTTATCCATAAACTTTTAGACGACAATTTTATCTGCATCGTCAATCAGGACGAAGACACCCTCTATACCATCACGCCGGACGGCAGGGAGACTCTTGCCAATTTTTATATCAATATACCCAAGAGCGTCAGGGAAGAGATATCAATTTTCGTCAAAAAAAATAGCGCCAAGTATCGCAACAGGCAGGAATGCCGCTCCGATTACTATCAGAACAAGGACGGGACGTATACGGTATTTTTGAAAATTCTTGCACCCGTTCAGCCGATGTTGGAACTTAAATTTGTCGTTCCTGACAGAAAAACGGCAAACAAAATATACAAAAAGTGGGAAGAAAAGGCCGCAGACGTCTACTCGGTTATATACGAAAATCTCTGCGACTGAATATTATAGGTGATAGAAATGTTTTTATATCAGACAAGAGGGACATGTTCCCGTCAGATCTATTTTGAAGTTGACGATCAGAACAAAATACATAACGTAAAATTTGTGGGAGGGTGCAACGGCAATCTCCAGGGCGTAAGCAGACTCGTAGAGGGAAAAGATATCGACGAAATCGAAAAGTTGCTCTCCGGAATTCTATGCAGAAACGGTACCTCCTGCCCCGACCAGCTTTCAAAAGCAATCGAAGCATATAAACAGTCAAAAATTTTGTAATTTTAATAAATACGCCTTGTATTTCAATCAAAACGTCTTAAAGTTTACAATGCGCATAATTTCATGTTACGGAAAATTATGTAAATTGTAGCCCATCGTGAGCGGGGGCCGATTATTCGGCCCCCGCTCCTCATTTTTTTATAAAAAACACATTAAATATAAAATTTTGGCACAAAAACAATGTTTTATATCTGACATAGTACATTGTAAAATGCTTAATTTAATGAAATATCGCCTATGGCCGAAGCAAACCGGGACATGTTCTTCCCGTCCTTCAACTGAAGATAATAGCATCTCCCAAAGTAGCCGCCTTCGGAATTATAACGGATGATGTTGAATCCGCAGTAATTTTCTTCGACTTTTACAAGCAATTTTTCAAAGGGCATTTCATTGATTTCACACCTTCCGTCAAAGATAAATTCCACCCATTCTCCCTTCTTCATCTCTTCGCGCGTCAGTTTATCGATGCTCACGCCGTATGCGGGCATCGGAACGGCACGGCATATAAGTTCGTTCCATCCCGAAATAATTCTGCCGTATTCCTCTTCACCCTTGTAGAACTCGTGCGACAGTCCATCCCTGTACAATATAACCGATGAACTGCTGTTAAAAATTTCCGTGAATTGCATTGTTACCTCTCCTGCATTTATTATGCGTAAACATAATTTTTTTATAGTCATTTCGTTTTAAACATTGGTTTATCTTTATTTTTTATGTACTTATTTTCTTTGCGCCGTTTCCCGTGAAACGTAAAATATGTAAATTAAACTATATTTTAAATAGGGCCGGACATAATCTGCCGGCCCTATTTTTAATTAAATTAAACATTTTTTGATGTTATATATTCGTCTATTGCTATGGCGGCGGTTTTGCCCGCTCCCATTGCTAAAATTACTGTGGCCGCCCCGGTTACGGCATCTCCGCCGGCGTATACGCCCTCTTTGGAGGTCTTTCCCGTACTCTCCTCGACGACGATTCCGCCGTGGCGGTTGACTTCCAGTCCCTCCGTTGTGTTTTTTATGAGGGGATTGGGGCTTGTGCCTATGGCCATAATGACGCAGTCAACGGGAATAACGTATTCGCTTCCCTCAATCTCTATCGGGCTGCGCCTGCCGCGCGCGTCCGGCTCGCCCAATCTGCAGCGAACGACCTTTATGCCCGTAACGAAACCGTTTTTGGGATCACGGACATCCTGCGGATTGCTGTATCCGAGAATTTCGACGGGATTATTCAAAATTTTGAATTCTACGCCCTCTTCTTGAGCGTGTTCAACCTCCTCGCGCCTTGCGGGGATCTCCTCCATGGAGCGGCGGTAAATTATGTAGACATGCTCGGCGCCAAGCCTCAGGGCCGTTCTGGCGGCGTCCATCGCAACGTTGCCTCCGCCCACTACGGCGACGGTTTTTGAATGCATTATGGGTGTGTGACTGCCCTTTTCGTAGGCCTTCATCAGATTGTTGCGCGTAAGAAACTCGTTCGCGGAGTAGACTCCCTTCAGCCATTCGCCCGAAATTCCCATGAACCTCGGCAAACCGGCGCCGGAGCCGACAAATACGGCTTCGTAGCCCTGTTCAAAGAGTTCGTCTATAGTAAGCGTCTTGCCGATTACGACATTTGTCTGCACCTCCACGCCGTAGTCTTTGAGAATTTCGACCTCTTTTTCAACGATTGATTTGGGAAGCCTGAATTCAGGGATGCCGTACACAAGCACGCCGCCTGCACGGTGGAGCGCTTCAAAAACGGTTACTTTGTATCCCTTTTTGGCGAGATCGCCGGCACAGGTGAGCCCCGAAGGCCCCGAACCTATGACCGCAACCCTGTGTCCGTTTGAAAGGGGAACGGAAGGCTGCCCTTTAAAATGAGCATTGTGGTAATCGGCGACAAAGCGTTCGAGTCTGCCTATGCCGACCGGCTCAAATTTAATTCCCAGCGTGCATTCGCTCTCGCACTGCGTCTCCTGCGGGCAGACGCGGCCGCAGACGGCGGGGAGAGATGAAGATTTGGAAATTATGTCGTATGCCCCTTCAAAGTCGCTCTCCTTGACTCTGCTTATAAATTCGGGAATGGAAATATTTACGGGGCAGGCGGCTACGCACGGACGGTTTTTGCAGTTTAGGCAGCGCTGTGCTTCGGCAACGGCCGTCTCCGCGCAATATCCCAGCGCAACTTCCCTAAAGTTTGTCGCCCTTATTTTTGCGTCCTGTACGGGCATTGCGTTTTTCTTGGGTTGAACAGGCATATCATTCGGCCTCCTTTCTGAACAGATTGCACGCCTCGTCTCTCTCGTGTCTCTCAAAATCGGCGTACATATTTGAACGCGCCATGGCTTCGTCGAAATCGACTTCAAACCCGTCGAAATCGGGGCCGTCCACGCAGGCAAACTTGGTCTTGCCCCCGACCGTGAGCCTACAGCCGCCGCACATGCCGGTGCCGTCTATCATGATGGGGTTCATGGATACAACAGTGGGAATGTTGTAAGGTTTTGTGGTCTGCACGACAAACTTCATCATGATGACGGGGCCTATGGCGATGACCTTATCAAACTGCTCACCGCATTCAATCAACTCCCTGAGCGGCGCAGTGACCACGCCCTTGCGGCCGTAGCTGCCGTCGTCGGTAACAATTATGAGTTTATCCGAACAACTCCTGAACTCATCCTCCAGGATGACAAGATCCTTGCTTCTGAACCCGATAATTGAATATACTTCGGCGCCCAGTTCATGAAAGGCTTGGGCAACGGGCAGGGCAATCGCGCAGCCGACGCCGCCGCCGACTATACACACCTTTTTTACGCCCTCCGTCTCGGTTGGACGGCCGAGCGGGCCGACAAAATCTTCTATATAATCGCCCTCGTCTTTGGCGTTGAGAGCCATTGTAGTGGCGCCGACGACCTGAAAAATAATCTTTACCGTCCCGTTTTGCCTGTCGCAGCCCGCAATCGTCAGCGGTATTCTCTCACCGTCGCCGTCTACTCTCAATATGATAAACTGACCGGCCTTACCTTTTGCCGCAACGAGCGGCGCGCAGATGTCCATCATGGTGACTGTGGGATTGAGCGCGCGTTTTTTTGCTATCTTATACATATTGTTCTCCTTTATGACTTAATGAGTTTGCGTATGCTCTTTATGAGATAGAGCGGAAAGGGCGCGTTGTACTCTTCGGTAATGCGCACCTCGCAGATTACTCCCTCCTGCGTGCGGTTGTGCCTGCCCAGCGGCGCAATCACCCTGTCGCCGGGACTCGCACCGTCGAACGGGCAAAGATACCAGTACTTCATATCGCATACGTTGGGATCATCGGGAAAGTAAACCCTGACAAAACACATCATCTCATCATACATATCAATTATTATAAATTGTTTAAGAAAAAAATGCAATAAATAAGGCCTGCTTTTTTTTAGCAAGCCTTATAAAAATTAATTTATGCAATAAATTTGCACGATTATTGATAATCTACAACACCGATCCACGTGCGGAGGAACTGTTCTTCCTCCTTTTTGGCCTTGGTGAGCCTGGAAGCGGCGACGATGGGAATCCACTTCTGAACGTACTGCTTGGCCGTATCGCTCTTTTTGCAGTAGAGCGAAAGGTACTTTTCGGCGAGATCCTTCTTGCCGTCGAGGTAGAAAGAGAGATACGTCCTTGCGACGTCCGCGGACGAGTTGCCCTGCGTTGCGTGCGACCAGTCTATTATGTAGGGCGTGCCGTCGGACGAAATTATGATGTTGCAGGGATGGAAGTCTCCGTGGCAGAGATTGAGATGCTTGGGAAGAGCATCGAGGCGGGTATGGAGATCATACCTCGTGGTTGCGTCGAGCGCGGCCATGCTTATCCTGCCCTGCATCTTATCCTTGAGTTTGTTGAGCATGGGAACGCGCTTTGAAAGCACCGTGCGCTGGAGATCGACGAACATATTGAGGTATTCGTCCTCCTTATCGGGATTGTCATGCATAAGTTTGTTGAGCGTGACGCCCTCAATGTAGTCCATGACTATAGACCACTTGCCGTCAACGACTTCAACAGCATGGATCTTGGGAATATTGAGGTCGGTCGTCTCCTCCACTCGCGCCTGATTGAGTGCCTCGTTGAGGATATCCGATTTGGTGTAACCCGTTTCAAATTCTTTTATTGCCTTGTCGCCGTCGCGGTATAACTTTTTTCCGGCCATTTCGGCTACAACTATCTTTTCGCTCATAATTTCTTCTCCTTATTTCCTGCCGTAGTAGGCATTTAAATACATCTCTTTTATCTCGCTCATCAGAGGATAGCGGGGATTTGCGCCCGTGCACTGGTCGTCGAAGGCCTGTTCGGTCATTTCGTCGAGCCTGTCGAGGAAGTTCTTTTCGTCAATGCCGTATTCTTTGATGGTCTTCTTGATGCCTATCTTTGCCTTGAGTTCGTCGATGGCCTTGATGAGGTTTTCCAGGCTTTCTTCATCGTTCTTGCCGGCGAGTCCCAGACTTTCGGCAACTTCCGCATAGCGGCGGAGAGTCTTGGGATGATCGTACTGCGAGAACGTGCCCATCTTGGCGGGAACTTCGGCGGCGTTGAAGCGGAGAACTTCGTCAATCATCAGCGCGTTGGCTACACCGTGGGGCAGATGATGGAAGGCGCCCAGCTTGTGCGCCATGGAGTGGCATACGCCGAGGAAGGCGTTTGCAAAGGCCATGCCTGCCATTGTGGCCGCATTGGCCATCTTCTCCCTCGCCTCGACGTCCGTCTGGCCGTTTTCGTATGCGCGGGGAAGATATTCAAATATTACCTTGAGAGCCTGCTTTGCAAGTCCGTCGGTGTAGTCCGTAGCCATCATGGAGGCATAGGCTTCAAGCGCATGTGTTACGGCGTCTATGCCGGAAGCCGCCGTCAGCCCCTTGGGGGCGGACATGTGTAGATCTGGGTGGACTATGGCCATGTTGGGCATGAGCTCATAGTCGGCGAGGGGATATTTGATGCCCGTCTTTTCGTCCGTTATAACGGCGAAGGGCGTAACTTCCGAACCTGTGCCGGCCGACGTGGGGATGGCGATGAAATATGCCTTTTCGCCCATCTTGGGGAAAGTGTACACGCGCTTTCTTATATCGATGAAGCGCATCGCCATATCGAGGAAGTCGGCTTCGGGATGTTCGTAGAGCACCCACATGATCTTTGCGGCGTCCATTGCCGAACCGCCGCCGAGGGCGATTATCGTATCGGGCTCGAATGCGCGCATCTGGGCGACGCCTTCGAGTGCGCACGCAAGCGTGGGATCGGGTGCCACGTCGAAGAAAGTTGCATGGCTGATGCCGATCTCATCGAGTTTATCAGTAATGCACTTTGTAAATCCGCTCTTATAGAGGAAAGAGTCGGTTACGATAAATGCCTTTTTCTTGTTCATGACGGTCTTCAATTCGTCGAGAGCAACGGGAAGGCATCCCTTTTTCAAATATACCTTTTGAGGCGCTCTGAACCACAGCATGTTCTCCCTCCTTTCCGCCACAGTTTTGATATTTAAAAGATGTTTTACGCCGACGTTTTCCGAAACGGAGTTGCCGCCCCACGAACCGCAGCCGAGCGTAAGGGAAGGATTGAGTTTGAAATTGTAGAGGTCGCCGATGCCGCCCTGCGAAGAAGGCGTGTTTACGAGAATGCGGCAGGTCTTCATCTTTTCGGAGAAATAGCCGAGTTTTTCCTGCGAAGTCGCCACATTGAGATATACGGACGAAGTGTGGCCGTAACCGCCGTCCGCTATGAGCTGTTCCGCCTTTGCTACGGCGTCTTCAAAGCTCTTGGACTTGTACATCGCAAGTACGGGCGACAGTTTTTCGTGGGCGAATTCTTCGGAGATGTCAACCGATTCTACTTCGCCGATGAGAATTTTTGTGCTCTCTGGAACGTTTACATCCGCGAGTTTGGCGATCTTGTAGGCGGGCTGACCGACTATCTTTGCATTGAGGCCGCCGTTGATTATAATGGTTTTGCGCACTTTATCGAGTTCTTCACCCTTCAGGAAGTAGCAACCGCGTGCGGCAAATTCCTTTTTGACTTTAGAATAAATTTTATCCGAGACGATGACGGACTGTTCGGATGCGCAGATCATACCGTTATCGAATGTCTTGGAATGGATTATGGAGCTCACGGCGAGAAGAATATCCGCGCTGTCATCGATGATCGCCGGGGTGTTGCCCGCGCCGACGCCGAGGGCGGGTTTGCCGGATGAATAGGCCGCCTTTACCATGCCGGGGCCGCCCGTTGCGAGTATTGTATCCGACTCCCTCATGAGCAGGTTGGTCATATCGAGGCTGGGAACATCGATCCAGCCGATTATTCCTTCGGGTGCGCCCGCTTCAACGGCAGCTTCGTACACCACCTTTGCCGCTGCGATCGTGCTGGATTTGGCTCTGGGATGAGGGCTGATTATGCAGCCGTTCCTCGTCTTGAGACAGATGAGCGTCTTGAATATCGCCGTTGACGTGGGGTTTGTGGTGGGGATTACGGCGCCGATGACGCCGATAGGTTCGGCAATCTTTTTGATGCCGTAGGCCTTGTCCTCTTCAACAACGCCGCAAGTCCTGGTAAATTTATATTTGTTATAAATGTACTCTGCCGCATAGTGGTTTTTGATGACCTTGTCCTCGACGACGCCCATGCCCGTCTCTTCGACGGCGAGCTTGGCGAGGGGTATCCTCATCTTGTTTGCGGCAACGGCGCAGGCAAAGAAAATCTTGTCCACCTGTTCCTGAGAAAAGGTAGAAAAAATCTTCTGCGCCTCCCTCACTCTTTTGAGCTGAAGCTCCAGCTTTTCTACGCTGTCGCACACCTCATAGGAAAATTTGAAATCCATATTAAAACTCCTGTAGAGAAAATTTAAAACACTTTAATTTACGGTATACAATCTACATCCGTCTAAAGAAACAAGTCGTTCTTTATTTATCGATAAAATTATATCAATTAATTGATATCAGGTCAAGTGTCAAATGATAAGTTTTTATAATTGTCCCATTATGTTACCGATAAAAAATTTTAGATAAAAATTTACACGGTGATTTAATTTGAACGGTGATAAAGTTAATTTGTGCCCGTATACAAAAATAATTGAGCCGTGATGAAGCAAAATACTTGACTTTAGCAATTTATTGACATATAATTTTATAGTCACGCGGATATGGCGGAATTGGCAGACGCGCAGGTTTCAGGTTCCTGTGGGCGACCGTGCAGGTTCAACTCCTGTTATCCGCACCAATAAAGGCGGGGCGACATTAAGTCGCCCCGCCTTTATTGCTATAATTCGATATACGGGAGTTGAGTGGCGAGGGCGGATTTTCAAAACGGCGGTTATCTGCTGTTTTGCCGCCGCCTTGACAGCCCTCGGCTTGGACCGTCCATCGCGCCGCGTTCAAACAACAACTCCCCTGTTATCCGAGCCAAGCAAAGTTTATAAAGAGATGATATTGACATCGGCATCCGGGTTTGCTATAATTATAATATAGATTGATTTGACGGAGACGGCGCCATGAAAAGAAAAAATACTTTCAGAGCAACAATCATCTTTGCGATTTTGCTGTTTACGATTTTTTCTGCACCGTTCGGCTGCAGCCAGGGCGACAAAGAGCTCTACGACAAGACACCGGGAGAAACGCATGAAGGAAATATTCTAGAAGATGAAAACGGACTCATGTTTTCGGATGACAGCGTAATCGCTGTTCTCACCGATGAGGCGAGCGTCAACATCGATAAATATTCCGTAGCCGATTTTTCCGATATCGGCGCAGCGGAGATAGAAACTTATTTTGATAACATTATCGTAATTACTCTTGCCGAGCCGGGCAAGGAGAACGTTTTAAACGCCGTAAAAACGCTGGAGCATCGCACGGATGTTATAGATGTTAACTTAAATTATATAGATGAATGGGTATGAATATGAACATATCGGATACATGCGGTTCGCAAAATAAATTTGAAAAATGTTGTAAAAATTGCAAATATATGAAGTACTCGCCGGAATTTTGGCACGATCATTACTATATAAGAGAAAGAAATTACTGTTCATTCGACAGTCTAAACGAGCATGAAGTCTGCGAGGATGATTGCTGTATACATTTTGAAGCGATAAACCAATAAAATAATTTTCTGTTTTTTAAATCGCCGTGCGGACGCATTATTGCATCCGCACGGCGATATTTTTATTTCATTCTCTGTTGCTTTACTTTGTGGTCGATAATGTGCCGTTTTGCGAGCTCATCGACTATATCCTTGGGCTCGATACCCATTTCTGCCATAAGAACGAGAACG
Organism: uncultured Clostridia bacterium; assembly: GCA_944341195.1. Taxonomy (GTDB): domain Bacteria; phylum Bacillota; class Clostridia; order Christensenellales; family Borkfalkiaceae; genus Coproplasma. Next base: position 4,243 of record CALVLX010000136.1, on the reverse strand, counting down.
TGATATGTAAGATCGGATATTTCAAACACCGTTTCGGCTCTGTCGCCGCCCTTTCCGGCGACGATGACTTCGGTGCACTCTTCGCCCACCTTTTTCAATATCTTGTCTATGCCCTGTTCAAACAGATAGGTTGTGTACGAACCCTGTGGCTTATTTTCCTTTCTGCCCTTAAGAAGTTCATACAGTCCTTCCACGGAAAATTCCGCGCGCTCATTGCTCTTGTAAAGGTAATCATTGAAGCAACTGTCCGTTCCCAGGTGGCAGGCAGGGCCGTCCTTTACGACTTCAACGGTGAGCGCATCCCTGTCACAGTCGGCCTTTATGCAGACAATGTGCTGAAAATTACCGCTTGTTTCGCCCTTGTGCCACAGTTTGCGCCTGCTGCGCGACCAGAAACACGTTTTGCCCTCTTTGATGCTTATTTCAAGGCTTTCGCGGTTCATGTATGCGACGGTGAGCACTTTTTTTGTATAATAATCGGTGACGACGGCGGGAATAAGCCCCTTTTCGTCAAATTTAAGTTCATCAATATTTATCATAAAATAGTTCCTTCAATTATAACCTGACTTCGATTCCGGCATTCCGCAGAGCGAGCTTCAATTGATCTATTTTTGTTTCGCCATAGTGGAAAATGGAAGCGCCCAAACCGGCATCAGCGTTGACGTTTTTAAAAAGTTGAATGAAATGGGGTATCCCCCCCGCTCCGCCGCTTGCAACGACGGGAATGGTTACGACGTCACAGATGGCCTTGAGCATTTCGATATCGAACCCGCCCTTTACGCCGTCCGTATCGATGCTGTTTACTACGAGTTCGCCCGCTCCGTTATCCTGCCCGAAGCGCGCCCATTCGACGGCGTCGATATTCGTCTCAACCCTTCCGCCGTGGCTGAAAACGACAAACCTTCCGTCCACCCTCTTGACGTCCATGGAAAGAACGACGCATTGATCGCCGTATTTTTCGGCGGCCCGGTAAATAAGCGCCGGATTTGCTATCGCTCCGCTGTTGACGCTCACTTTATCCGCGCCGCACTTGAGAACGCGGTCGAAGTCATCTAAGCTATTGATGCCTCCCCCCACGGTCAGGGGAATAAACACATTCTCCGCCACGCTCTTCAGAACGTCGGCAAAGAGCCTGCGGCCTTCGGCGCTCGCCGTGATATCGTAAAAGACCAACTCGTCGGCGCCGCAGTCGGAATAAAACGACGCAAGTCTGACGGGATCGTCCACATCTTTGAGCCCCGTGAAATTTTTTCCCTTGACCACCCTCCCGTCCTTTACGTCAAGGCAGGGAATAATTCGCTTTGCCAACATTTTAAACCTCCGCCGCAGCTGCAATCGCCTCTGTCAAATCAAGTCTGCCCTCATAAATTGCCTTGCCTACAATTGCGGCATAGAGCCCCGTTTTGGCAAGTTTTTTTATTTCGTCAATGTATGTAATGCCGCCCGAGGCCGTAATTTTTATATGTAATGTCTGACATAGTACATTGTAAATATCCAAATTAGTGCCGTTGAGACAGCCATCCTTTGAAATATCGGTGTAAATTATGTGTTTTACACCCATATCTTCGAGACTTTTGCAAAACTGGACGGAATCGAGGGGCGTCACCTCCTCCCATCCGCTTACGGCCACTTTTCCTCCGTCGGCATCGACTCCCACGGAGATGCTCTCGCCGTATTTTTGAACCATGCGCTCGGTAAACCTGCCGTCCTTTACTGCAACGGTACCCAGAATGACGCGCTTTACGCCGCTATCGAGATACCTCTTTATCTGTTCCTCGGTGCGGATGCCTCCGCCCACCTCAACAAACATATCCAGCCGCTTTACTATGTTTTGTATCGTTGACGCATTGTCGGCCGTGCCGCTCTTTGCCCCGTCCAGATCAACGACGTGCAGAAAACGCGCTCCTTTTAGGTAAAATTCTTCGGCCGCCGCCTCGGGGGAGACCGAATATTTTTTTACCGAACCGTAGTTGCCGCGCTCCAGGCGGACAACTCCCCCTCTTATAATATCTATAGCGGGATATATCAGCATACGTATCCGCCTTCGGCATATTGACAGAAAGCCTGCAAAATTTTTAATCCGATGCCTCCGCTCTTTTCGGGGTGAAACTGCGTTCCGAAGATATTTCCCCTTGAAACGACAGCCGCGACATCCCTCCCGTAACGGCAGGTTGCAACGAGCTCGCCGCCGTTTTTGCACAGTCCGAAGTAAGAATGCACAAAGTAGACGTAGTCGCCGTCGCCCGTATATTTGAGAATGGGATTATCCTTGATAATAATATCCAGACTGTTCCAGCCCATGTGGGGGATCTTGAGGCCTTCAACGTAATCTTTGAGCGGCACGACGCTCCCCCCTATAAGTCCCAGCCCCTCATGCTCGCCGTATTCGTATGATCTTTCAAAGAGCAGCTGCATTCCCAGGCATATGCCCAAGAGCGGTTTGCCGTTCGACGCAAGTTCTTTTACCACATCGAACAATCCGCTCTGCCGCAGCTTGTCCGAGGCATCCCCGAACGCGCCCACTCCCGGCAGAATTATACCGTCGGCACGGCCGAGAATATCGGCATCGCCGGTGACGACGCCTTCCCGTCCTATTTTTTTGAGCGAACTGGTAAGCGAAAACAGATTACCTACGCCGTAATCCACAATGGCTATCATAACACACCCTTACTCGAGGGAATACCCGTCCCCACAATCCGCACGGCCGCAGAGAGCGCCCGCGCAAACGCCTTAAAACAACATTCAATTATATGATGGGTATTCTTACCGTACATTTTGACGATATGAAGGGTGATTTTTGCTTCGCGCACAAATGCGGTGAAGAATTCCTCCACAAGTTCGGTATCGAAGAGCCCGACGCTCCTCTGCTTTATCTCGTCGCTGTCGTCCGTAACTTTTGCGCTGGGTATCTCCACATCATAATTCAACGTGCCTCTGCCGCTGATATCGACGGCGCAGAGCACGAGAGCTTCATCCATAGGCAGAATGATGTGTGAATAGCGCGCTATACCCCGCTTGTCGCCCAAAGCGGCGCAAAAGGCCTGCCCGAGGGCTATCCCGACATCCTCTACGGTGTGATGGAAATCGACTTCGACATCCCCCCTGCATTCGACATCGAGCGCAAAGCCGCCGTGACAGGCAAAGAGTTCGAGCATATGGTTCAAAAAACCGCAGCCGGTATCTGCTTTGTAATCCCCGCCGTCAAGGTCAAGGGACAGTTTTATATCCGTTTCGCGTGTTTTGCGGCAAATTTCGCCTCTTCTCATATCTTTTTCTCCGTTATTTTTGCAACCTCCGAGAGGAGAATTGCAACCTCCTCAGGCGTTCCCACAGTTATCCTGACGTAGTCTTTAATGCGGTCGTCGGGAAAATGTCTGACTAGTATGCCCCTCTCCTTCAGAGCGAGATAGAGCTCTTCTCCGCATATTTTATCCGACTTTGCAAGCACAAAGTTTGCCGAGGACGGCAACACTTCGAAGGACAGTTTTTTGAGCCCCCGTGTGAGCATTTCGCGCGTATCGACTATCTTTTTGACGGTACTTTTAAAATAGTCGTCATCCTCTATCGCCATCTGCGCCAGGAGCATGGAGACAGTGTTGACGTTATACGGATGGAAGGAATATTTTATCTTGTTGATGTCGCAGATGAGTTCTCTGTCGGCGATTATGTAACCCACTCTGGCTCCGGCCAGCGAACGCGACTTGGAAAACGTGTTCACCACGACCAGATTTTTATATTTTTTGATGAGCGGAACGGCATTCTGCCCGAAAAAATCGACATATGCCTGATCGACGATCACCACATTGTCTGCATTGCGTAAAATAATACTTTCCAAATCGCCGATTCCGAGGGCAATGCCCGTCTGTGCATTGGGGTTGGCTATCACGACCGTTCTTCCGCTGTCGTAATAATCGGACGGCGAGAGGGTGAAATCGCCCTTTAAGGCAATATGCCTGACGGGACAATCGTACATATGCGCAAACACGTCGTAAAATCCGTATGTAACATCCGCAAAACACACGCCCTTGCCGCCGTATGCCTGAAAGCAGAACGCCAGAGCTTCGTCCGAGCCGTTTGTCACAAGCACGTTTTCGCAGTCCACGCCGTAATAATGAGCAATGGCCTTTACGAGAGGGCGGCACTGCGGATCGCTGTACCTCTTCAAGTTGCGCAGCACGTCTGCGGTTACGGCGCCGACGGCGCGTTCGGATGTGTAATAGGGATTTTCGTTTGTGTTCAATTT
>CALVLX010000135.1 GCA_944341195.1 uncultured Clostridia bacterium | reverse complement strand
GGCGCAGGTAAAGCCGCGGCCAAAGAGCAAAAACCTCCCGGCCGGGCGGTGTGCGGGCTTCCGCCGCGCAGCGCGCGGCGGGCGTCGGTCTTTTACATTACAACGATGTTGTTGTCTTCAAACAGCTTTTTGTACTCCTTGGGGAACACATCGTCCGTGACGAGTACGTTTATGTCCTCGATGTGTGCAAAGGTGTAGGAATTTATCTTGCCTATCTTGGAGCTGTCCAGCATCATGTACACATGGCGGGCCTTCTTGAATACCTGCTTCAAAAGGTCTGCCTCAACCTGGCTGTTGCAGCTGAATCCGTTTTCGGGCGTAAAGGCCGTGGCGGAAACTATGGCTATTTCAAAGTTGGTGCGGTCAAAGTACTCTCTCGCCGCGGGGGAGGCGGTGGAAAGGTTGTCCTTCATGAGCTGTCCGCCCACAACGGTTATAGCAATGTTTTTCTTTTGCGCAAGCTCCATAGCAACGGCTATGCCGTTCGTGAACACGTTGCAGCGGATATCGGGCATCTCCTTGGAAAGGTACATGGCCGTAGTGCCTCCGTCGAGGAAGATCGAAACGCCTTCGTCGATGAGGGTGGAGGCTTTCTGCGCGATAACAATCTTTGCATCCGTGTTTATAGTAGTCTTTTTGGTGTATGCCTCGCCGGAAACTTTCTGCACTTCCTTTACGGACATTGCGCCGCCGCGTATCCTTATGATGCGGCCGTCCTCCTCAAGCTGGAAAAGATCGCGCCTTAAAGTCATCTGCGAAACATTGGGGAAAACTTCTTCAAGTTGTTCAAGCGTCATTTTGCCGCGCTTGTCTAGTATTTCTGCTATCTCTTCGATACGTTCCCTTTTCATCGGGGGGCCTCCTTTGTTATTTTTTTTCATTTTTCATTCTTTTCATTACTATTGTAATATAACTCAAGCCGTAAGTCAAGAAAATTAATATATAAATTAACACGCAAAGATGAAAAGATTGTTAAATTTTTTCAAATATATATGAGGCGGCCGCAAGCGCTTTTACCCCGCCTTTTTAGTTGATTTTTAATTTTCTATCGCTTATAATAAGACCATGGCACAAGTTAAAAAATTCAGACTGCCCCCTGCCGCGATGATAGCCATAAGCGTCCTGGCGGTAATTTTAATCGGCACCGCGCTTCTGTGCATCCCCGCCGCCGCCAACGACGGCACCACAGATTTCATGGCCGCATTCTTCACGGCCGTCAGCGCAACGTGCGTCACGGGGCTGTCGGCCGTGGATACGGCCTCGCACTGGTCTTACTTCGGCCAGGCGATAATTCTCGTACTCATGCAGATAGGCGGTCTGGGGCTCATCACCATTCTGTCCGTGTTCTTTCTCTACATGCAAAAGCGCGTGTCGCTCTCCCAGCGCAAACTGGTAATGCAGTCTGCGGGTTCGGTAAATTTAGAGGGAATAAAAAAACTCGTCAAATACATCTTCATAGTCACCCTCGCCTGCGAACTTATCGGGGCCGTGCTGCTCTCAATTTCCTTTGTGCGCGTAATGGGGTGGGGCAGGGGGATATGGCAGTCGGTATTCACCGCCGTTTCGGCCTTCTGCAACTGCGGCTACACGCTCACCGGCTGGTACGGCCAGGATTCCCTCAACGCATACATCTCCGATCCCGTGGTGTGTCTCACGGTGTGCTCGCTCATCATAATAGGCGGCATAGGCTTCTTTGTATGGGGCGACATGATAAAGAACGGACTGCGCTTCCGCCGTTACAATTTCCACACCAAGGTGGTGCTCTCCACAACGGCCTGTCTCATACTCGTCGGCTGGGCGCTCTATATGGCATTTGAATGGAACAATCCACTCACCATCGCCGATAAGGACGTGGGCACAAAACTTCTCGCCACTTTCTTTATGTCGGTATCGCCGCGAACGGCGGGATTCAACACGGTGTCATCTTCGGCACTCTCGGGCGCGGGCGGCACTCTCACCATCGTCCTCATGTTCATCGGCGGCAGCCCCGGTTCCACCGCGGGCGGCATAAAGACTACAACCATAGCCGTGCTCATAATGTCCGTCGTCTCCACGGCCCGCCGCAGAACTGAAGCCCACATCTTCAACCGCCGCTTCGATGACGACGCTCTTCCCCAGGCAGGCACCGTATTTTCTGTGTACATCGCCGCAGTGCTCATCTGCTCCATGGCCATCTGCGCCATAGAAGGCGACGCCTTCACCTCTCACGAGGTGATGTTCGAAGTCGTCTCTGCAATAGGCACCGTCGGGCTGTCGTGCGGCATTACGGGCTCTCTCTCCGTCGCTTCGCAGCTCATAATAATATTCCTCATGTATCTCGGCCGCGTCGGCGGTTTCACCCTCATTCTCGTATTCTCAAACGAGCGCAAACCCGTTTCGATTTCCAGGGTGGCTGATAACCTCATCATAGGCTAGCCCCTGCAATATATTAAAGTTAAAGGTATTTTAAATGAAAAAATCAGTACTCATCATAGGAATAGGAAGGCTGGGCAGCCACCTTGCCGAAAAGATGCAGGATCTCGGCCACGACGTTATGGTCTTGGACAGAAACGAGGACAGCATTAAAAAGATAGCCAGTCATTTCGCCGATGCGCGCATTGCCGACTACACCTCCGAAGACGTTCTGCACACCCTCGATATTCCCTCGTTCGATCTGTGCTTCGTCACCGTTGGCGACGACTTCGAATCCTCAATGATAACGGTGCTCACGCTCAAAAAGCTGGGTGCAAAGTATGTCGCCGCCCGCGCGCGCGACGAGGTGCAGTGCGAACTCCTAAAAAAGATAGGCGCCGACGAAATCATCTATGCCGACGGCGAAGTCGCCGATAAGCTGGCCATCCGCCACAACGGCAACAACATCTTCGATTACGTCGCCCTTGCGGGCGGGTACGCCATATTCGAAGTGCCCATCGTAAAGGAGTGGAACGGCAAGACCATTGCCGAAATAGATGTGCGCAAGAAGTACAAGATAAACATAATCGCCATCAAAAACGGCAACAGCATCAACCCCACGCCCATGCCCGACTACTGCTTCAGGGAGGCCGACCACATCTTCGTGCTCGGGCAGTCGCGCGATGTGTTCAAACTGTCGTCCAAAACCTGATTTTAATTTTGCGGCCGTTTAAAACGCTCCTCCGCGTATGCCCTCAACGTGTTTAAAACGCTTGCCTTTTTCAGGGCTTTGTTATATACTTATATAAACCTCATGGCAGAAAATCTGTTTGTTGTTTTGCCCGCGCAGAGAGGAAGGACCGCCGGCTGCAAGTCCTTCCGCAGGTAAACGGCAGGTATGCGCTGTCTGCCGCGCACGCGCGGCACGGTCGGGCCAATACCCCGCGGTCACTCCCCGAAAGCGAGCAAAAGGCCGCCGCATATGCGGCGGTGAAGTAAAGTGGAACAGCGGTAGCGCGCCTTTACATACAATGTAAGGGCGCGTTCTTTTATTTTGGCGCGCTCTTCAGGGCAGACCGCCAGCGAAAAGTTTTGCCCGCCCGCCTCCTGCGGATGCGGACGGGCGGCAATCTAACTCTTTCTATAAAGGTGTTTACATGTTTTTTAAAAGACTACGCATGGATATAGCCGCGGCAATGGAAAACGATCCCGCCGCGCGCAGCAAGTTTGAAGTATGGCTTACATATTCGGGCGTAAAGGCGCTCTCCCATCACCGCCTGGCCAACAGGCTGTACAGGATGCGTCTAAAACTTCTCGCCCGCATAGTCAGCCAGTATTCCCGCCACCGCACGGGCATAGAAATTCACCCCGCGGCCGTCATTGCCCCCGGGGTATTCATCGATCACGGCATGGGCGTCGTCATAGGCGAAACGGCTGAAGTGGGCGCCGGCACGGTCATCTATCAGCGCGTAACGCTGGGCGTCACGGGCAAGCAGACGGGCAAGCGCCATCCCACGGTGGGCGAAAACTGCGTCATTTCGGCGGGCGCCAAGGTGCTTGGTGATATAACCATAGGCGACTGTGCAAAGGTTGGCGCGGGCGCCGTCGTCCTGCGTGACGTCCCCGCGCACGCCACCGTCGTGGGTGTTCCCGCGCGCGTCGTGCGCATCCGCGGCAGCAAGGAGGGCGTCGATCTCTGCCAGGACAGCTCCGATCCCGTCCGCGACGAACTGTGTGCCCTGCGCGAAAGGATGTTCGCCCTGGAAGAGGCGTTCAAAGAGCTCCGAAGCGACGAATGAAGTGTAGACGACCGATTGCGGTAAATAAAAAAAACGGTGAGCATGACGGGAGGCAGCGCCCTTGCTTAACGGCAAATATGAGCGCCCTAATGCACAAAGAGCAATAAATTTAAAAACAAATAACGTGCGCAAGGCGGATTCATTCCGACGTTAAGCGCGACCGCATTTGTTGCGTGAGCAACCTCGGCGAGGTGAATTTGAGCGATTAAATAACTGTAGGGCTACACAAAAATCGCGCAAAGGGGAGCAGAGCTCCCCAACTAACGGCGAGTTGGTGCATGGCACCTAATGCACAACGAGCGTTAAATATATTAAGGAGTTTTTATGAGAATATACAACACATTGACTAGAACCAAGGAAGAATTCGTACCCCTGGAGGCGGGCAAGGTGAGGATGTACGCCTGCGGCATAACCATTTCGGGCGAAGCGCACATAGGCCATGGCTTTCAGGCGCTCATCTACGATATCATGCGCAAATATCTCGAAAAAAAGGGATATAAAGTGACTTATGCCCGCAACTATACGGATGTGGACGATAAAATAATCGCCCGCGCCGCCGAAGAGGGCGTGCCCGCCGACGAGTACGCCGCAAGAATGATAGATCACATAGATAAGGTCATGCGCGAGATGGATATAGACGATCCCACGCTCTGGCTCAAGGCCACCGAAAATATCGGCAACATTCAGGACTTTATAGCCAAGCTCATAGATAGCGGACATGCCTACGCGGTGCCCTCGGGCGATGTATACTTCGATGTATCTTCCTTCCCGGCATACGGCTGCCTTTCTAACCGTTCGGTGGAGGATATGCTGGACGGAGTGCGCGTTGAGAACGCCGAGGACAAGAAAAATCCCGCCGATTTCGCGCTGTGGAAGGCGGCAAAACCGGGCGAAATCAACTGGCCTTCGCCCTGGGGCAACGGCAGACCGGGCTGGCACATAGAGTGTTCGGCAATGAACCGCGCCGCCTTCGGCGAGCAGATAGATATCCACGGCGGCGGCCGCGACCTCATTTTCCCCCATCACGAAAACGAGATAGCGCAGACCGAAAGCCTCACCGGCAAGAGGTTTGTAAAGTACTGGACGCACAACGGCCTCATAAAGGTCAACGGGCAAAAGATGTCCAAATCGCTCGGCAATTCGCTCCTTCTGGAAGATTTGTTAAAGAAGTATACCAATGAGGCGATAAAATTCGCCCTGCTTCAGACCAATTACCGCAACGACATAAATATAACGGATACCCTCTTCCCCGAAGCCGAAAGGCACCTCACGTCATTCTATAAAATTCTGGACGAGGTGGAGGCAAAGTACGGCTCCGATCCCTCCGGCAATGCGGCTATAGACGAAAAATTCAACGAGGCCATGGATGACGACTTCAACACCGCCCTCGCCCTTTCGGAGCTCTACTCCGTGTTCAAAACAATCTCTGCAAAGTGCGCCGCGGGCGATGCCTCCTGCGCGGCCGATGCCTGGCAGGTAAGAAAAACTTACAGCCTCCTCGGGCTCTTCAAAAAGGATGCAAAGGCATACCTTAAAGAGGTCGAACAAAAGTGCCCCGCGGCCGACGTCCCGCAGCAGGTCATGCAGCTTGCCGAAGAGCGCTGGCAGGCCAAAAAGGCCAAAAACTGGGCGGAGGCGGACAGGCTGCGCGCGCAGATAGATGCCCTCGGCTATACCGTAAAGGACGGCAAGGAGGGGTACGAGGTAGTAAAAAAATAAGCTGCCTCTCCGTCATTTCGCCCATTTTCCTCTCTTCTTTCTGTCACTTTGCAGGCTTCCTTTTCCCGTCATTTCGACCGAGCCCTTTTTCCGTCATTTCGACCGAGCGTAGCGAGTGGAGAAATCTCAAAGTTCGGGCTGGAATAACGCAACATAAAATAATGTCACCGTACTTACCCATACTTTGAGATCTTTCGACTTCGCTCAAGATGACATAAACGGGCGTTCACAAACATCGTTTTTTGTTTCAACAGCGTTTTTCTCTGTCACTTTGCAGGCTTCTTTTTTCCGTCATTCGACCAAGCCCTTTTTTCTGTCATTTCGACCGAGCGGAGCGAGTGGAGAAATCTCAAAGTTCAGACTGAAACGAGGCAACATAAAATAATGTCACCGTACTTACCCCCACTTTGAGATCTTTCGGCTGTGCTCAAGATGACATAATAAGGACTTCACCAAACATCACCTGCTGTCATTTCGACCGAGCGTAGCGAGTGGAGAAATCTCAAAGTTAGGCTACGCCCTCGTCATTTCGACCGAGCGTAGCGAGTGGAGAAATCTCAAAGTTCGGCTACGCTCCTGCCCTTTCGGCCGGAGGCGCCCCGCTGCGCCGCAGCGGAAAATCCCAAAGGGGAACAGCGGAACGACGCAAAAGGCGCGCGGTTTTAAGCGCCGTACATAGCCGTCTTCGGGAAAATTTACAAAATATGCCCTGCCTGCGTTTGACGAAACCGCCCGCGCATAGTATAATTATCGTCGGTACAACATTTAAGGAATGTATTTATGAAGCAATTGACAAGTCAAAGTTTAAGAAATTTATACCTCAACTTTTTCAAGGATAGGGGGCACGCCGTAATACCTTCGGCCTCCCTCATACCCGAAAACGATCCCACCGTGCTCTTTACAACGGCGGGGATGCACCCCCTCGTGCCCTATCTGCTGGGTGAAAAGCACCCGGCGGGCAACCGCCTTACGGACGTGCAGAAGTGCGTGCGCACTGGCGATATAGACGAGGTGGGCGATTCGTCGCACTGCACCTTCTTCGAAATGCTCGGCAACTGGTCGCTGGGCGACTACTTCAAAAAAGAGATGATCCCCTGGTCGTTTGAGTTCCTCACCTCGCCCGATTACCTCGGTATCCCCGCGGAGGACATAGCCGTCACCTGCTTTGCCGGCGACGAGGACTGCCCCCGCGACGACGAGAGCGCCGACAAGTGGATAGAGTGCGGCATAGATCCCAAACACGTGTTCTTCCTGCCCAAGAGCGGCAACTGGTGGGGCCCCGCCGGTACCACAGGCCCCTGCGGCCCCGATACCGAAATGCACATAATCCGCAACCACGCCGAAGCGGACAAGCTGGGGCCCTACGATTTCGACAAGGCGCCCTCGGGCACCTTCCTCGAGATATGGAACGACGTCTTCATGCAGTACAACAAGACTGCGGAGGGCAGGTACGAACCCTTAAAACAGCGCAACGTAGATACGGGCATGGGATTGGAGCGCACTCTCTGCATACTCAACGGCAAGGAGAGCGTATATGAAACGGACATCTTCGAGGGCGCGATAGCCAGGATAGAGGAGCTCACGGGGCTTAAATACGGGCAGAGCGCCGAAGTAACCAAGGCCTTCCGCGTCGTTTTGGATCACGTCCGCACGGCCACGTTCATGCTGGGCGACACCAAGGGCATAGTGCCCTCCAACACCGACCAGGGCTATATACTCCGCCGCATAATCCGCCGCGCCGTGCGCTTCGGCAGGGGCATCGGACTGCCCCAGGGCGCGCTCAACGAAGTTTCCAAGACCATAATAGAAAAATATGCCGCGGTCTACCCCGAACTCGTCGCCAATTCGGCGAGGATAGAGGAGGAACTGGGCAAGGAGGAGACCAAGTTCTCCAGAACGCTCGCCCAGGGCTTAAAGGAGTTCGAAAAAGTCGCCTCCTCCAAGTCCGCGGGCGATAAGATAGACGGCGTCACCGCCTTCCACCTGTACGATACTTACGGCTTCCCCGTCGAGATCACGCAGGAGATGGCGCGCGAAAAGGGGCTCTCCGTCGATGTGGAGGGCTATAACGCGGCCTTTGCCGAACATCAGGCCAAGTCCCGCGCTGGCAGCGAGCAGAAGTTCGCCTGCGGCCTCGCCGACCACAAGGAGGAGACGACAAAGCTCCACACGGCCACCCACCTTCTGCACGCGGCGCTCAAGCGCGTGTGCGGCGAGGAGGTAAACCAGAAGGGCTCCAACATCACCGAAGAGCGCCTCCGCTTCGATTTCAACTTCCCCCGCAAGCTCACCCCCGAAGAGGTAAAGGCGGTGGAAGACCTCGTCAACGGCGAAATAGCCAAGGATGAACCCGTGGTGATGAAGGAGATGTCGCTCGACGAGGCCAGGGCCGAAGGCTTTACGGGCCTCTTCGAGAGCAAGTACGGCGAAATGGTAAAGACGTACACCATAGGCGACTTCTCCAAGGAGATCTGCGGCGGCCCCCACGTCGAACGCACGGGCGTTTTGGGCACCTTCAAGATTGCCAAGCAGGAAAACGTCTCCGCCGGCGTAAAGAGGATAAAGGCCGTGCTCTTAAAGTAAATAAAAGCCCGCTCATGCGAAAAAAATCGGCTCCGTACAATACCGCCCCGATAGGGGGAGGCAATGTGCGGAGCTTTTGTCGTTCTCTCGTAAAATTGTGCTTATCTTGTCGGGCGCAAACCGCCTATGAGAGCCCTGCAAGGTAGTCTATGCTTACGCCGAAAAAAGTAGCCATCTTTATCAGATTGCCTAGCGTCGGCTCGCATTGCCCCTTTTCCCACAGGCTTATAACCGATTTGCCGACTCCCAGCTCCCTGGCCAGGGCCACCTGCCCGAGTCCTCTTTCAGTTCTCAATTCCTTCAGCCTTTCGGCAAATGTTTCCATATCTATATTTTTCCATAAAAATGGGAAAAATACTTGACTTTCCAGTATAATGGGAATATAATTTTTATATGGAGGATATTTCCGCGTATTTTGTGCGGGGGATATCCTTAAAACAAGGGGGTATTGCGCATGAAGGCAGATATCAGGGACGAAACATACGGCAACATCACGTATACGGAAAGTTTCTGGACGGGCAGCAAGAGCCTGTATATCAACGGCAGCAGGCTGAAGAAAGTATCAAAAAATACCTTTTCCCACTGCGAGGGGGAGGAGGGCGGCGAAAAACTTTTCGTCGGCAAAGGCAACTATCTGGCGGGCATAAAGCTCTATGTCGAAGGCAGGCTGATACCCG
>CALVLX010000134.1 GCA_944341195.1 uncultured Clostridia bacterium | reverse complement strand
TCACTATATGCTCTGAGTTATCTACCTTACAAAAATTCTACAACTTTAACTCGACTAATTTATTGCAGCTCAAAGACTTTACAAAATTGTACGTCCTCAATTCGCATTAACCTAAATTAATCTTTTTTGAATTGCCTTTTGTACTTTGATATTTCTTCTCTATGCAGTTGTCAATCTTCATTTTCGCGACAAAAGCCGCGCATTCGGGGCACAAAAGCCCGCCGTCCTTGTTGACAGCTTTTATATGATATCAAAAGCATTTTAATAAGTCAAGCAAATTTTTAAAAAAATTTTAGCTTTTTTTTATTTTTTTAGCCCCCCGTTTTGCCGCCCGGACATATTGTGCACCCCCCGTCTTTTGCACACAAAATACGGACGGACGCACTGCGGCGCAGCCATTATATTATATATATATTGTAATATAGAAAATGTGTGCCGCGCGCGCAACAATGCGCGCGCGACACACAAAAATTTGACGATAATGACAATAAATTATATCTCTATGAGAAATCCGCGTCCGCGCAGAGCGCACTCGATGTCGTCCAGAGCGGCCTGGCTGTCCGCCGAGACGGTGTGGTAGTGGTAGCCGTCGGTGACGCTCATGAGCGGTTTGGATGCGCCCGAGACGAGGGAGCGATAGAGCTCTTCGGCATGGGTGCGCGTGACGATATCCAGCCTTGCGGAAATTTTGCCGTACACGCGGTGGCTGACGAAGACGTCGTCTATCCTCCCGCCGCGGTCGATTATCGTTTCCGCCTCCTCGATGAGTTCCGCGAGGGTATGGCGGCACTTGAACACCCTGAGGCAGCGTATCTCGCCGCCAAGACAATAGCCGCGGTTGGTGGAGATTATATCGTAGCCGTTGGCGCGGAGCAGGGCGATATCCTGCACTATGACCTGGCGGGACACGGCGAATTTATCCGACAATATGCCCGCGGGAATGGGCGACGAGGTGTTGCCCAGGAGGCTTAAAATTTCGTTGCGGCGCTCGTGTGCTTTCATGTCTCCTCCACGGGATGCAGGTTTTTTAATGAGAGGTCGAGGATGGGCGCGGAGTGCGTGAGCGCGCCCGACGAGACGAAGTCCACGCCCGTATCTATTATGCGGGCGATATTTTCCTTTGTGACGTTGCCGCTGCATTCGGTGACGGCGCGCCCGCCTATGAGCGCCACCGCCTCCTTCATCTGCTCGGGCGTCATGTTGTCCAGCATGATTATATCCGCGCCCGCCTCCACGGCACGACGGCACATATCGAGGTTTTCCACTTCGACTTCTATCTTGCGGACGAAGGGCGCATATTCGCGCGCGAGCATGACGGCGCGCTCGATGCTGCCCGCCGCGCCGATGTGGTTGTCCTTTAAGAGTATGCCGTCGGAGAGATTGTAGCGGTGGTTATATCCCCCGCCCACCCTTACGGCGTACTTTTCGAATATGCGCATGTTGGGCGTCGTCTTGCGTGTATCCAGAAGGCGCGTCTTTGAGCCCTTGAGGAGGGCTGCCACGCTGCGCGTATAGGTGGCTATGCCGCTCATGCGCTGCAAAAAGTTGAGCGCGGTGCGCTCGCCGGAGAGGAGCACGCGGATGTCGCCTTCGACCTCGCCGAGGAGCTGACCGCTCTTTACCTCGTCGCCGTCGGCCGCGAAGAACGTAACGGCGGTCTTTTCGTCGAGCAGTTTAAAAGTGCGCTCGAACACGGGAAGTCCGCAGATGACGCCGTCCTGCTTGCATATGAGCTGCACTTTGCCCCGCACATATGTGCGGATGACGGCGTTGGTGGAGACGTCTTCGGAAGTGATGTCTTCGGCAAGGGCCATCCTGATGAGATTATCGCAGTTGAGCGCGGAAGTTACGGGATCGTTCATAAATTCTCCTTTGCGGCCTCCTCTTCGGCCGCCTTTATGGCTTGAAGCACTTTGGCTTTATATTGTTTGAGAAGGCGGGAGGGATTGGCGTACTTTGAAAGATCGAGCGCGCCCTCCGCCGCGGTTGCCGAGGCCATATCCGCGGGGGAATAGCCGTTGTTGATATCCTGCGCGGCGCGCTTGGCAAAGAGCAGGCTTTCGAGAAGGGAATTGGATGCGAGGCGGTTTTTGCCGTGCACGCCGTTGCAGCACGTTTCGCCCACGGCGTACAGCCGGGGCATGGTGGTTGCGCCCTTTACGTCGCTGCGGATGCCGCCCATGAAGTAGTGCTGGGCGGGCACGACGGGGATACATTCGCGGAAGACGTCGTAGCCTTCGTTGAGGCAGTGCTGAACGATGCCGGGGAAGTGGCTTATGACTTCGCGCACGGGTATGGGGCGCATGTCCAGCCAGACAAAATCGGTGCCGTCCTTTTGCATCTGCGCGCGTATGGCGGCGGTGACTATGTCGCGCGGGCGGAGCTCGTCGGTGAATCTTTTGAAATTCTTATCGAGCAGCACCGCGCCCTCGCCGCGCACCGATTCGGAGATGAGAAAACGCCTGCCCTTCTTTTTTGAATAGAGCGTTGTGGGGTGGATCTGAATGTAATTTATGTGGTCTACTGCGACGCCGTGATCGAGGCATATGGCGAGGGCATCGCCCGTGAGCACGCGGAAGTTGGTGGAATTTTCGAACACTCCCCCTATCCCGCCCGAGGCGAGAACGGTGTAATCGGAAAGCAGCCTGTACAGTTTGCCGTTCTTGCCGTCCTTGGCGACTATGCCGAAACAGCTTTTGCCGTCCGTAATTATATCGAGCATGGTAACATACGGCACGATGAGTATGTTGCGGCGCAGGCGCGCGGCGGCCATGAGGTGAGTGGTTATTTCGCGGCCGGTGGTGTCCTCGTGAAAGCATATGCGGGGACGTGAATGGCCGCCCTCCTTGGTATATGCCAGAGAGCCGTCGGCATTGCGGGCGAAATCCACGCCGTAGCCTATGAGGTCGTCGATCACCTCCTGCGAGCCGCGGATCATGGCATCGACGGCGGCGGGGTTGTTTTCGTAGTGCCCGGCGCGCATGGTGTCGTCGAAATAGCTCTGATAGTCGGCATCCTCGGGCAGACGGCATATGCCGCCCTGGGCGAGGTAGCTATCCGACTTATCGGGGGTGTCCTTGCAGATTACGAGCACGCTCTTTTCGGGGGAGATATTGAGCGCGCAGTTGAGCCCCGCCACGCCGGCGCCGACGACAATTACGTCGTACTTTTTTTCGAGTTTTATCATTAAACGGTCATCCTCCGCGCGGAAGTTGAATACCCTTCCGCGACAAAGATAAATTGTTACGCCCCTCATCGGGGCGGAGGGCGGCGCCGCGCCTGCGCGGCGCCACCCTTACGTTATTAAGTTTACAGTAAAAGTTTACACCTGTCAAGTCAATTGTAAAGTTTTTTGTGCAGTCGATTAAATTTGCCGGCGAATGCGCTATAAAACTGCGTACTTGCCCCGGCTTTGGGATCTTTTTCACTTACCCCGGCTTTGAGATCTTTCGACTGCGCGCCTTGAAGGCGCTCCGCTCAAGATGACATACCACGGGTTTCGCCAAACAGCATTCTTTCAGCGTCGTTAAGCTAAACCCCTGTCCTGTCATTTCAACTATCCCCCTTCTCCCTCCCGCCGTTTCGTCCAATCCTCTCTCTCCTGTCATTTCGACCGAAGGCGCATTTACGCGCCGAAGCGGAGAAATCTCAAAGCCGGGTATTCCCTATCTTTTCAACCGAAC
>CALVLX010000133.1 GCA_944341195.1 uncultured Clostridia bacterium | reverse complement strand
GTCTGCGCAGTACACCTATTGTACATTATATTTATGATTATACCATATATTGTAGAAAAACGCAATAGCTGGGCGCTTTTAAATTGTTTATTGCGCACAAAATTTTTATATTTTTTATCCTTTCCACATTCTGAACGGCAGAAAAGCGCAAAGGCGCGGGGCGCGCCGCCTAAGCGGCGCGCCCCGCGCACACGAATTAGAAATATTCCGACCGCGCTATCCGGCGTTTTAAGCCTCCTGCCCCGTTATATACGCCTCCTGCAAAGGAAGGCCGGCGAGCGTCTTGCCCTGATAGTGCAGAAGAATGCCTATAGCGTTGGCCATGACGACGATGATATCCTTTTCCGAAGGCTGCCAGATGCGCACGGTGTCGGTCATATCGACGCGGATATAGCCGTACTCCGTGCCGAAGGCTGCCACTTTGCAGTACAGCGCCGAACTGATGTGCTGGCCGAGCATTTCGCGGAGGACGGGCGAATCCTCCTCCATGCACATCTCTTCGACCTTGTTGAAGGAGGCCAGCCCGATGTTGTTGAAGTACTTTTTGAGTCCGTCGTAATCGAGGCGGGAAAAGTTGCGGTTCTTTGAAAGTCTGTGTATGACCTGGAAATTGAGGCCGCCGCGCGTTTCCACGCAGATGTGATCGACCATAAAATAGGCGGCGAAGTGCCTGAAGAGATAGTTGAGTCCGTCTTCGATATTTTCGCTCTCGGTGAGGTACATGAACACGCGCGAGCAGAGGTACATACTCGTATACTTCTTTTCGCCCGCCTTTGTGATGTCTATATCGCGGTGTTTTTCGGGCAGGTATATGATGAAACAGTTCCTGCCCTTCATCTTGCCGCGGTAGAGCGCCTTGTCGGCCAGGGCGAGCAGACTTTCGTAAGTGCCGCCGTCCACAGGCGAGCGCGAGATGCCCATGGTGAACGTTATTGAGACGCCCTTCAGCCCTTCGAAGCGCAGACCGCCTATATTCATGTTTATCTCGTGCCCGAGATTCCACACGTCCCTGTAATCGGCGGTGCCTTCGAGGACGAGCATGAACTCGTCGCCGCCGAACCTGCCGACGACGCCTTCCTCCCCCACCTTTCCGCAGAGGTATTCCGCCGCCTTCTTTAAAACCCTGTCGCCGTTGATGTGTCCCAGCGTGTCGTTGACGGTTTTGAAGTTATCTATATCGACGAGCGCAAAGCTGAACGGACGGCCGCGGGACAGGAGATAATTGATGTATTCGACTATCTCCTCGCGCAGAAGGACGCCCGTAAGGCAGTCGAAGGAATAGGCGAGGTCGCGCCCCGCAAAATAATCGAATTTTTTGATATCATAACCGCTCATCGTTTGCCCCTGTTGAGTTTTGTGATTATATTTTACCCCAAAGGCATGTTGTTTGTCAATACTCTTTTAAAAACAAGCCGTCCGACGGGACAGAATGACTGCGCACGGGGCATCGGTTGTATAATAGCCCCGCACATACCCGCACTTTGAGATCTTTCGACGACGCCGCGCAATAGCGCGGCTGCTCAAGACGACATAAAAAAGCATGTCATTTCGACCGAGCCACTTTTTTTTCATTTCGACCGAGCGGCAGCGAGCGGAGAAATCTCAAAGCCATTTCGCAACAGGGCAATGACAGAAATAATGCCGCGGCGCATTGCTGCGCCGCGGCACGTGACCTTATCCGGGTTTAATTTTTCTTTTTATCGGCCTTGGCCTGAGCCTTTTCTTCCACCTGAACGGCAATTTCATCTATATCGCCTTTATCCTTAGGTTTGATGAAGAGCAGAGCGATGAACGCGATGAGGCAGACGCCCGCCACGCTGAAGAGCACGATGGAGGCGAGGTTGTTTTCCAGCCAGTTGTCTTCGCCGTAGATTTCGGCCGCACGGGCGGAGGCGCGGACGACAAGGAAGGAATTTGTGACCTTGTTGGAGAGCCCCGTATCCGTGAGAATGAGACGGACTACATAGTATTCGTTGGGCGAATTGGGCACAAAGGTTATCCTTGAAGAATTCCATTCGTAAGTTTCGTCGTCCTCTTCGACGAGGGTGAAATAGCGCCTGCTGTTTTCCACGCCCTCGTAGCCGTTGAAGAAGAGGGAATTTTCGGAATCGTTGAGACTGTCGATTACGTCCTGATAGGAGAGCTCTATGCCCGTATCCGAATAGAACTTATCGCGGTCGAAGATATACAGTTTGTATTCGGCCGAATACGTATCGGATACGCCTGTGATATCGAACGAAGCGCTGCTGTACGTGGAGCCGACGTAGCCTATGGACTGAACTTCGGGGGTTTCGACGGTGGCGGCCTTGTAGGATACCCTTATGGTGAAGAAGGGAAGAAGGTCGGCATAGTCGGATTCCCAGATGTCCTCCGTCTCGATGGTCAGCCACTCGCCCGCATTGTCGGGATCGGGATAGCGCATCTTGTTGCCCGCCTTATCCGTGGCGTATATGGTGAAGCGGTAAGTTACGTTGGCTTCGGAGGCCGTGAAGGCAAGCTCGTTGTAGTCGAGCGAAGTTTCCGAGCCGGTGGAACTTGCCGTATAATATATGGAATAAGTGAGATCCTGATAGCCGCCGAGGTTATCGGTGATGTAGCCGGAGAAATCGGGAAGGAACACGTTGTCCTTGGAGCTGGCGAATATGCCGCCTTCGCTCTCCACATACTCGTCTATCTTGGCCTGATAATCCTTTTCGACGCTGTCGATATAGGCAACGTAGCTGTCGTAATCGGTGACTGTGCCGTCGTTGTAGCCGGCACCCTGGAGATCTTCGGTCACCCTTATGAACTTGGTGTTGGCCGCGCTCTCCTGGTTCTTATCTTCGGCTATGTCGTATACGTACTCCGAAGGGACGTACCAATCGAGGAAGACGTAATCGGTCTGCGCGCTGGAGGACGAGGTATCCTTGATGTAGAGGCAGAGTTTTACGAGGCCGTAGGTCTTGTAGCCATCGAATTCCATGATGCCGCTGGAGGGATCGATGGTGGCGGAATTAATATACGTGTACTGGTCGCGGAGCAGTTTGAAATCATCCGACGTGGAGACTTCGGTGAAGAGCTCCTCCTCTTCCACGTTGTTGTAGTCGAGCTCGGTGCTGTTGAACTGTTCGGTGGTGAGTATATAGTACTGAACGGTAGTTCTGGGCGAGGATGCAACCACGTCAATGACGGTGTAATCGATATCTATTTCCGCGCCGAAGGTGAGGTAATTTATGCCTTCATTGAGGCATACGACGGGAGCTTGGTCATCGTGAATGACGCCGCCAGTGAGAACGCCTTCATTGTTGAGTTCGGCGCCGTACACCGCGAAGGACTGGTTATTGAGGGAATACATTATCATTTCGCAGGAGGCGTCGTCTGCCGCATCCTTGGCGAAAGCAGCGCTGAAGGTTATGGGCGTTGCGGCGGAATCCCCCGAAGAAACGTAAGACGCATAATTTTCGCGCACGTTGACAAACTGCCCGGCGGGCTCTTCCGCTCCGTTGACCAAAATGTCGTAGTCGCCGCCGGCGTAATTGCCGAACGCGAACGTTACGGAAGAATAATCTTCCAAGACCACGGAGGGCTGCTCGTCCTCGGCGAGTTCGTCGCTCTCCGAGATGAAGAGATTGAGTTTTTTGCCGTCCGGCTTGAAGATGAGGTAGTTATCCGAAACTCCGTCCTCTGTGACGGCATACTGCTGTGACTGGAAGTGAATTACGTAGCTTTCGAAGGCGATCGATTCAAATCCTATCTGCATGGAGAACTTGCTGTTGACTCCGTTGCCGTCCTCATCGGCCGCGTACCAGCTGTAGGCGAGATTTTTGCGGAATTCTACCGTTTCGTCTTCGCCGATGACGAAGGACGTGTAGTCGGTATGTCCCTGCTCCGACTCGTCGTCCACACGGACGGCGGAAAGGGACGCGCCGCCTGCGCCGACATAGAATACGTTTGTGCCGGAGAGAGTTACCTCCCTGTAATCATCGGCTGCCGCTATGGGCGAAAAGACCATAGCCGTGGCCGCTGCGGCGCATACGGCCGACGCGGCGAGTAATGAAAATCTGCATTTCTTCATAATATAAAACCTTAAAATGTTTGGTTTGAAACAAATGTAAACGTATGCGCCGTTTAACGCACACCGTAAATATTACTATAATATTGTGCCGTTGTCAATCAATTTGGAAATCCGCAGGCGAAATTTCATGCAATTTACGCTTTTACGGGACTTTTTTTGATCAGAGTTCTATCCTGAAATTGTTCCACGGCGGCTGATCGACGGGGGGCTCTATCTCGAAGCGCAGTTTTTCGCCCGTGGTGGGATGGGTGAAGCGCAGCGAATACGCCCAGAGCGCGAGCCTGCCCTTTACGGCGTTTTCGCCGCCGTAGCGCATGTCGCCGTACAGCGGACAGTTGATGGCGGCCATCTGCACGCGGATCTGGTGAGTCCTGCCCGTGTGCAGTTTTACGCGCGCCAGGGTGAGGGCGCCCTTGCTCTCCGCAACGGTATACTCGAGCGAGGCGAACTTTGCCCCCTCCTCCGTCTGCGTGCACACATAGACCATGTTGTTGAGGGAATTCTTCCTCAGATAATTTTCGAGCGTGGCCGAAGGTTTTGCGGGACGGCCGCAGAGCACGGCGTAGTACAGTTTTTCAAACCCGCCCGTGCGCATCTGTTCGGAGAGGCGGGCGGCCGCCTTGGACGTCTTTGCGTACACCATTACGCCGCCCGTGGGCCTGTCCAGCCTGTGAACGAGCCCCAGAAAGACGTTGCCGGGCTTGTTGTAAGTTGTTTTGAGATATCTCTTTACGCAATCGAAGAGGTTGTCGTCGCCGCTCTCATCGGGGCAGCAGGCCACGTTCTGCGGCTTGAGCACGACTATGATGTGGTTGTCTTCGTGTAAAATTACCAACTGATCGTCAAGCATATGATCTCTCTTGCAATGGATTTATAATGACTCCTTTACCGCGCGGCGCGCACATACATGCCGCTGGCGCCGCAGGGCAGGGGTATGCCCTCTTCGGTGGGCAGGCCGACTTCGTAGGAGGAGACCTCGCCGCCATAACCGCCCAGCGTGAGCTTTAATATGTTATTGATTACGCAGGGCTGCAGCCCCGTGGTGTAGCTGTTGATGAGAAAGAAGAGAGGCTGTTCGGCGAGCACGCCCGAACACAGTGAGACGAAGTCGAACAAGTCGTCCTCTATCTTCCACATCTCGCCGCCCGGCCCGCGCCCGTAGCTGGGGGGATCCATTATGACGGCGTCGTAGCGGTTGCCGCGGCGTATTTCGCGGGCGACGAACTTGGAGCAGTCGTCCACTATGTACCTTATGCCCCTTTCTATGCCCGAAAGGCGCGCGTTTTCGCCGGCGCGCTCCACCATTCCCCTTGCCGCGTCCACGTGGGTGACTTCCGCCCCCGCCTTTGCGCACGCGACGGACGCGCCGCCCGTATATGCGAAGAGGTTGAGAATTTTTATCTTTTTATCCGGCCGCGCCGAGAGCTCCTCCGAGATGATGGAGCGCATGGCATCCCAGTTGACGGCCTGTTCGGGGAAGAGCCCCGTGTGTTTGAAGCCCATGGGCTTTATTTTGAAGGCCAGATCGCGGTAGGTTATGTTCCACTCCTGCGGGAAGGGCATACGCCTTTCCCACGCGCCGCCGCCCTTGGAACTGCGGCGGTAGACGGCGTGTATGCCGGGATAGGAAAAGAGGTCGCGCGAGCTCTTCCAGATGACCTGGGGATCGGGACGGAGGAGGCAGACTTCCCCCCAGCGTTCGAGCTTCATACCGTCGCCCGTGGCCAATATTTTATAATCTTTCCAGCCTTCGGCAATCTTCATACGATTTATTATAAAATAATGTGCAATAAAAGTAAAGCAAAAAGGCCGCCGCCGCGCCATTTTATTGAGGGGGCGGCGCCCCTATTTGCGCCCTGCTTCGCGCAAACTTGCAGAAAAGCAAAAGCGCGGCGGGCGCGGACGCGCCCGCCGCGCCGCAAAGGGGCAGCCGGGAATTTTAAACAAAGGTTGAAAGATAATCGTATAGCGCCGTGTAATAGCTGCCCAGATAGTCCTGCGCAACCTCGTCTGCGGCGAGAAGGGCAATGCGCTCGGAGGGATCTTCTATGGCCAGATAAAAATCCCTGACCTGGATGTACCGCTCTATATAGGACAGCTCGTAATCGACGATATACCCCGAATCGTCGTTGCCGTCGTCCCCCGTCTCCCCGCCCGTGGTGGGCTCGCCGAGAGCCATGTTGAAGAGCAGCTGTTCCCTGAGCACCTCCACCTCGTAGTCGTATTCGGCTTCGAGTTCCGCCTTCTTGTCCTGATAGAGGGACGAGAGATAGACGTTGTTGGTGTTGCACATGAGGTAGTACGCCTGCAGATCGCTCTGCAGGCGGCGGTAGAGTTCGTTCTTGTTCTGCTGGGCCGTGCGCAGCAGCTTGAGCTGGATGGTGGAGAGCATGTCCAGCTCCTCTTCGGTGAGTTCTATTATGTCGAAATCCATGCGTCACACCTCCCCTTCGGCAACAACCGAATACAGAGCGCCCTGCGCCGTAACTTTAAACGAAAAAGAGCCGCCGCACATGTTTACGGCGCGGCACTCCCCGTCCGACAGAGTGCGCTCCGCCCCGTCCGCCGTTATCCTGAGCTGAAACGGGGCGTCGCAGACAACCTGCACGGAGCGCAGACAACACCGGCCGCCGAAGGAGATAGGACGCGAAGTCCACACCCCCTCTCCGCCGCCGCACAGCTTTCCCACCGCGGTGCCGCACACGGCGTACACGCCGTCGCCGCCCGCAAAGAGCGCCGAGGGGAAGACCGCGGCCACCGCGCTCTCCTTATCCGAACAGTCGTAGAGCATGACGCATCCTTCGCCGAGAAATTCGTCGTCGCAGCACAGAAAGTACTTATCGCCGCACGCCGCCGCGAAGGCGGGCGAAGAGACGCGCGAACATTCGAAGGACATGAGCCTTCGGATATCCCCGCCGTCGAAGGCGTACAGCCCGCTCTGCGTGCAGAAGACAATTTTGCCGCCGCAGGCGCACGCCGTCCGCGCTATTATGCCGTCGGCTGTGAGGTAGTTGGCGGTGGCATCGACCTTGTAATTCTGCGGATCGCCGTATGCGCGCACCACCGTTATTCCCCGCCTGCGCACGGCGACGAGCCTGTCTTCATAGCTGAAGAGGGCGAGGATATCACCCCCTTCGGGCGGGAGAAAGGTGTAGCCGCAGCCGCATATACCCTCCGTCCAGTCGAGGGGGTGCGAGGCCGCCCACCACAGCTTTACGCCGTCGGACGCATCGACGCCGAAGAACCTGCCGCAGTGAACGCAGCCTGCCGAAAAGACGTGTTCGGTATCCTCCGCCTCCTCCTCGGCAAGGTCTGTGAAAATCACCCTGTCCGTGCCGTTGAAGAGCGTAGTGGCCGAAAAGCCGTTGATGTACATATCGGCGAAGAACTGTTCGCCCGAGAGGGAGGACGCCACCTTTACGCAGCTTTCGGCGCCGCTTGCGAGCCGCCATACGCCGTCCGCCGCGACAAAATAAATTGAGCCGTTGCCCTGCGAATAGTACGCCGCCTTTACGTTTTGCGGACAGGCGGGGAGGTCTTCGGCCGGCACAAACTCCAGGGCGGGGACGAGCGCGCCCTCCCGCCTTATGAGATTATCGGTATGCAGGGTGCATTCATCCGATAATATATCGCGGCGAACGCCCTTTACCGGGCGGGTGGAGAGCGACTTTACGACACGTATGTTCATATCCACCTCCTGGGGGGAATGATGCCTGCGGCGGGGGAGAGCGCAAGGCGGCGTTCGATCTCTTCGCGGTAACGCCTTTCCCACATCTCCGCGCACGACACGTCGCCCGCGATGATGAGGTATTCCGCCGCGACGCCGCACGAGACGAGGTATTCGCCCACGGCGCCGTCGGGATAGGAGAATTCGTCGCCGAGCTCCAGCCTTTCGGGAACGTATTCGTACTCCACCTCTATCCGCCTGCTCGCGCAGGACAGCTTGAGGGGAATGACCTTCCAGGGCACCCTTCTGCCGCCCGAAGTAACCCTGACGATGCGGCAGGGCAGACGGGCGAAGGACGAAAAGGCGTAGTTGCCGTCGGGCGAGGTCATCTCCTCGGCCGCCCTGAGGGGAAAATAGCCGCGCGCAAGCTCATCGACGACGGCGTTGAGACAGAGCAGCATGGCCGTCTGCATACGCTTAACCTCGTCGGAGAGCGTGCCGCCCTGCTCGCATTCTTCGGCGGCGTCGGGGCGCCCCGCCATGCGCATGACGTTGCAAATAAGTTGTTTTACCTGCATTCTTCACCTCCTTTTGCGCCCGCCGCGCCACCGGCGCGGCGGGCGGCATGAATTTTAAAGGGCAGCCCCGTCAACTTATGAGCAGCTGAAGCATACCCTGCGCGTAGGGCTTTTTGCAGATGAGTTCGGCGTACTTTACGAGCGTGGCGGTGTACGCGGCCTTGCCCGCGACGCGGGTGAGTATCCTGCCGCCGTCGTCCTCCATCCACTCCCAGTCGCAGAGCTGGCAGAGCACGAAGTCTTCGGGATTGAGCAGATATATCCTGTCGTTGGGGCAGAACCTATCCGCATAGACGGGGATATCGTTGACGTAAACCCCCGTATATCCCCCCGTGACTTCGGGCGAGCCGATGACGCGCATGTCCTTGAAGAGCGAAGCTATCTTGTTGCGGGCGGAGTGCGAGCAGAGTATCATCTTTACCTTGCCGCCGCCGCGCTCTTCGAGCTCTTCGATAGCCCCGGTGATGGTCTCCTCCGTGAGGGTGCTGTAGTTGACTATGTAGGGCGAGAAGAAATCTTCGGTCGCCTTGGTGTGGCCGTAGAGGGTGGTTGAATCGAATATGGCCGAGAGCCCCGTGAGCTCCTTGCCGTATGCGCCGCTGACGACGACGGGGAAGCCGACGTAGCTTGCGTGGTTGGCCACCGACGCGCTGACCGTGATGGTGCTGTTTTCGGTATCGACGGCGGTTATCTTTAAGTTCTTCACCGAAGCCTCCGTGCCGAGCGCGTTGGCGATATCCACCGTGAGCCCCTTGAACCAGCTCTTGACGTTGTTGAGCGTGAAGTTGGTGGCGCTGTTGGCCTTGGTGATGTAGGCTATCTGGCCGTTGCCGTCGCCGAAGAGCATACGCGAAAAGTTAGCCTTTGCGTCTGCAACCAGCCCCTCCATTTCGGCGTTGAGAAGGTTGACGAATGCGCCGGAGCAATCCTGCGAGGCGCGCACGGCCTTGTCGGTCACGGCAATCGTGCCGTAGATGTTCTTTAAGGGCAGGCTGACGTCGTAATAGTTGTTGCCCGAGGCGTCGGGGAGGTCGCCGTCCTCGTCGCCCGTGACTATTCTGTTCATGTCGCCCCTGACGAGAGCGCAGCGCGCGTTCTTGCCGTATACGTACTGCGCGGTCTTTTCGATGGCGCTGAAGAAGGGCGAAACGCCCTCGTTTAACTGATGTGTGACGGCGTCGAGGTAGTATTCCTTGAGGGCCGCATCTGCGTTTGTTAAGTTGATCAAAACAGTTATCTCCTTTTATTTAAAAATTGTTGCGCGAGGGCGCCCGCCTCCCTTACGGTGGAGGGCGTTCTGCGCTGTGCGGGGACGTTAACCCCGCCCGAAATGAGGGGCACGCCCCTGTTCCTCGCGGCGGCCGCGAGGTATTCCGCAATTATCTGCGACTTTACCTCCTCGCTTGTCTGCGCCGCCCCGAGCAGGTTTGCGCCTTGAGGCTCGGGCTGCTGCGCGGAGCTTGCGCTTGCCGCCTGCGCGGGCGGTTGCTCCGCGGCTGCTTTTTCCAATTCCCTGAGGCGCTGGCTGCGTCGGGTAAATTCGGCCTCGAGATTGGAATAGGCCTCGAGCAGGGCATCCACGTCCCTGAATTTGCCCAGTCCTGCCGCGCCGTTGCCGTTCTTTTCCGCCTCCGCGGGTTGCGCCGTGACCTGGGCCTGAGTTGTGGTGTTATCCATTTTTTTCCTCCTTTAAAAATTTTTTATGTTCAGCGAGGTGGCGGCAGAACGCCGCCTCGGCCGAATGCGAAACGTCTCTGCTCAAAAGATACGCCGTGTGCTCGGCAATGTGAAGGGAATGGTCGTCGTACTCCGCGGCGTGCACTTCGGATGTAAGCAGCTTTTGGTTCTCCTCCGCGCAGCGCGCGCGGTGGAGCGACTGCAGTCCCCTGCCGTCCGTAAAGGCGCTGTAGCCCATGAACGCGAGCGCCTTTTCCCTTACGGCCTGCGGAATTTTGCCCTCCTCGTCGTCCAGAAGGCCGCTGGAGAGAAGTTCGTACATGGCCGACCTGCGCTGGGCGGGGGTGAGAGTTATCTCGCTGTCCGATTCCAGCACGACATCTTCCGAAGTAATATCTCCGCCGCTGAACGAAAAGAGTTTTCCGCCGCCCTTCCCCGCCGGGCGCATGACGCGCATACCGGGCGAAAACTGGCGGTAACGGCATAATATGTGGCGGCCTATCTGTTTTAGCGCCGCGCGGATCTGCTCATAGGAGACGTTGAGGCGCATCTCGTCCTGTTCGATGAGAAGCTGCAGCCCCGTGGCCGAAGTTACGGAGTTGAAGGACTGGGCGTTCTGCGAAATTTCGCCCACGCCCGCTATGCGCCCGAACTCGTCCACCAGCCTGTCCTCCTCTTCGGAAAACTCCGAAGGAACGCTGCCCAGCGTGAGCATTGCGGGAGGGGTGCCGCCCCTGCGGTAAACCAGCACCTTGCCGGGCACGAGGCCGTCGCTCACGAGCTCTTCCGTATCGACGGAGCCGTCCTCTACCGCCACGACGCCCATGGAGATCCTGTTCAAAAATTCCTGTTTGCGGTTCTTTACTGCGTTGTAGGCGCGCTGGACGGGGATCAACCTTTCGACTATGCACCCGCCGAAGAAGCCGCCCGCGAGCGGAAGGCAGGTCTGCCTTACGAAGGGATACACCCTGCGCCCCTCCCCGTCGGTGTAGGGGAGCTCGCCGTCATATAAGAGCGCGTCGCCGGCGACTATGGTGAGCCTGCCCTGCGGCATCGCGGACGTGGGGCGCTCGTAGCGCTCAATGACTATCTCGTAGCCGTGCCTCACCGCCTTGGTTGAGGCCGTCGCCTGCGAGTGGGCCGACGGCGAATAGGGCGAGAGGGCGAATTCTTCGATATCCCTCCCCGGCACCTTTACGCCGTAGGCCGAAAGAATGTCTTCGACGGCGACGGCGCGGGCGTGGATTATGCTGGGCTGATCTTCGAGATTTTCCTCCGAAAGGCAGAAGGGATATATTTCGAACGGCGAGAGCGCCGTGACCTTTACGCCGCCTTCGCGCAATTCCCCATCCCCGTCAACGCCTATGCGGCTGCCGCACGAATTATCCCAGATTATCTTGTAGAAGGCCGTGCCGCACGCCTCCGACCAGACCGTTGCGCGCGTCATCACGCCGTTGAGGTCGATACTCTCCGCAACGGACGAGAGCACCTGCGAGGAGATGCGCGCGGCTCGCACGTCGTCATCCGAATCGGTTGCGGGCAGCACGGCAAGCGCGGGGCGCACGCGCGAGAGTTTGGCGCGGCGCATGTCTATGGTGGGCGCTATGTAGTTGAACACCCTCCTCGTCTGCCAGAAGTAACCCTGCGCGTCCTCTTCCAGTTCGCCGAAAGCGTTTACGTCGCAGTACTGGTTGCCGCACAGAAAATTCATGTTGAGCTGCCAACTCCGCTCCAGCGGGCGGCGCTCCTCCTGCCTGCGCGCGAAATCGGACTTGACGTCCTCAACGAGCGCCCTTGCCGCCCTTTCGGCGGCCGTCATCTTTTCAGTCAAAATGTTCCTCCTTTAACATGTTCAATAATTTAGCCCTCTCGGCTTCAAGCTGTTCATCCGACATGTCGTCCTCGTCCGGGCGGCCGTCGAGCAGCATCTTTACGGCTTTGATGTCGGGCGGGATATCCCGTCGCGTCACTTTGCGCTTTACCAGTCTGAGTTCGCCGTCCTGCACGGCGAACTCTTCCACCGTTTCGCTGGTATCAAATCCGACGGCGCACTTTTTGAGCGCCTGCTGCAGATCATCGTCCCTCTGCATAATGCCTCCCTTTTACATATTTTTATTCATCGTTCCCTCCTGCGCGCATTTTTTAAGTTGCGTATGCGCCTCTCCTTATCGGCCGCCACGGGCGACGACTGAAGCCGTTCGGGCGCGCGCGGACGGGACATTATGTAGTACCTGAGCTCGTCCATGCAGTGGTCGTCCACCTTTCTGGGACTGTCGCCCGAGCCCCAAGAATACGTGAGGAATTCTTCTATCATGTTCCTGCACGTATCGAATATGTATATATCCGGCCTGCCGTTGCCCCTCTTGAGGTACTCCTTTACGCGGCATATGCCCGAAAACACATCCTTATCCACCTTGGTATCCACAAGTATGCCGTTGTCGCAGAACAGTTCGGCCACGCTGGCGGAAGAGGCCAGAGTGCGCTGCGAGGCGGCGGAATCGATGAGTGCAGAATATGCGCCCGCGCCGCTGCTCTTCCAGCCCAAAGCCCTGCATATATCCTTGATTGAACGCGCATGAAAGGCTACGTCCTTACCCGCGGCGAAGTGTTCGGCGACGACGTAGACGTTGCCGTCCCAGTCCACGGCGTACCAGTGCGCGGAGAGGGGATTGTTGAGCCCCGGATCGATGGAGATGGTATCCTGCCACTCTTCGGGCACGCCGAAGGGCGGAATGACGTGCACGGCGGGATCGAATTCGGGATAGACCAGGCCTTCCGCCGTTGAAAATTTGCCGTAGCGGCGGCTGTCCAGGACGCGTTCGTCCAGCGCGCTCTCCAAAAGCTTTATCTCGCTCTTTGAGAGAAAGGGGTTATCCTCCCAGCTCATGAATTGGCACCACACCTCGGGATTGTTGCGGCGGTTGAGGTAAATTTCGCTGTAGATGAACGTGGCGCCCTTCAGCGGCGTCATTGTGCCGAAGATATCCCCCCTCTTATCCATGACGCGCATGACGCACTCCTCGTAGACATCCCTGGGCGGCTCTTCGTCGAACCACACGAAATCGAGCGAGCTGCCCTGGACTTTTTCCCTGCCCTGGTCGCAGCTCTTAAAACCTATCGTCGATATGCCGCCGAAGACGTTTTTTATCTTTATCTGGTCGATGACGCCGCCGGAGGGGCTGTCCTTTCTGCCCGAAAGCATGGTGATATCGGCTATCCACGAGGGCGGAAGGTAATACAGTATCTTGCTCTGCGCCACGTCGCGCTGAACCTGCTGGGAGAGCGAAACCACCCAGCCGAATACGTCCCTGCGGTTTTTGCGGTAGGGATGTATGCCGCGCGCCATCCAGATGGCCTCCACCGCGCCGCACTCCGTCTTGCCCGACCTGTTGCCGCCGAAAACCCAGCGGTTGCGCTTTTTGCAGCGGTGAAAGGCGAGTTGTTTTTTATGTTTTTTTCTTCCCGTGTTGTAGGAAAGCAGCTTATTATTTTTTCTGCGGGCGGCGATGACGCAATCTATCCGCGCCAGACTTTGTATTATTTCCTGCTTAGTCATATATTTTTTGACAAATTCTCCCACATTCCTCCACGCGCGCACATATATAATGAGCGGGTATGAAGAAATTATTAACGGCAATAATCTGCGCGGCGATGATAGCCGTGAACTTTGCGGGCGTTGAGCCCGCCCGCGCTTCGCAGACCTCATACACCTATGCCCAGGCGGTAACGGAGACGGCGTATTTTTTTACGCAGAAGGATGTTTCCACCTCGCTGTTCGCCGTGCCTTACACATACTGCGTGCGCGTGGTGCGCGACGACGGGCAGTGGTACTACGTTCAGTACGCCGAGGACGAAGGCATCTACCGCGCCGTTTACGGCTACGTTCTGAAGAGCGATTTTACCCTTTTGGACAGCGAGCCGCCCGCGACGTACCTGTTCAAGAGCATCACGGTTACATACAGCGCGGGGGACGGGGAGAGCTCCCTCCCCTCCCTGGGCGAGATAACCATGGAGGCCGCCTTTTACGGCACGTACTATTCGGGCGCAACGGCGTACTCCTATGTGCTCTGCGGCGATTCGTTCGGGTATATCCCCGGGGCAAACGACAACTATCCCTTAAATCCCCTGCCCTCCGGGGGAAGCGGGGAAGTGGAGAGCGGCGAAAAGGGCGGGGGCGCGGCGGTGACTGCCGTGATAATAGCCGCACTGGCCGCGGGCGCGCTCATCCTGGTATTTTTATCCTCGCGGAAGAAGAAACCCGAATAGCTCCCCACCCCGCTGCGGCGCGCCCGACGGAGGGACAACGCTCCCCCTTATCTGCCGAGGAGGGAATAGTATTGCGAAACAAGTTCCGTTGCCCCGGCGTACCTGTCAAGTGACCTGGCTCTGCGCATAAACCTGACGACGACGCGCCGTATGCCGTTTGCCTGTTCGCGAGGAAGCCCCGAATAGCCGCCTTGCGACAGGGCATAACTTTTGAGTATCAGCAAGTCCCCGCGGCAAAAGGAGGACAGCACGCCGTGCAGATATCTCCACAGCTGCCCCAGCAGCGCCTTTTTTTGAATTATCGTTATCAATCTTTCCGCGTAGTACTCGCCGCCCCAGTCCCCCTGCGACGACTTGCACGCCACGGCCGCGATGAGATCATCGAGCGCGTCGTTGAGCAGCTGCGCGCGGAAATAGAATTTAAGCAACTTTTTGCCGCACATTTTAAACCTCCTCTGCCTCCCGGCGGTGAACAATCGGTTCAAATAATACAAACATTTGTTTGTGTTTATATTATAAAACAGATAAGCTGACAAAAAGTGCATGTTTAAAAAATTTATTTAACTTTTTTTAAAATAATTTTTGTGCCTGCCGCGCAACAAAGGGGACAAAGCGGCGCTCTGCACACATACAATGGATTATTTTAACTTTTGTGTCCGCAATTATGTTTATGCGGCCGCCGCCCGCGGCGATTGAAAATGCCGCGCGCCCCGCAGATCGAGGGCGGGGCGCGCGGCAGGAAGACTGACGAAAGACCGCAAAAATGCGGTGCGGCGGAGACAAGCGGGCAGTTATATGTTGCAAAAACTTTACATTATTATTAAAAGGTGGTATAATTTTAACGTGATGAAATTTAAGGCCGTTACAATGGCGCTGGCGTTTGTTCTTGCCGCCGCGCCCCAATACGCTTTTGCCGCGCAGGCGGCGCAGGGCGACGACTCATCGGAGATATATCCGACCGACTTTATCGAAGATCTGGCGGACACGCTCGGATCAACCCTGTCCGACTATGCCCTGAACGGACAGACTTCGGCCTTTGCCGGCGACACATCGCTTTACGTAATCTCACCCGACGACAACGGCGACATGCAGCTGGAGAGAAAGAACGGCGTAACCGCGCCGCAGGCCATAACCATGCTCGATTACGGCGAGGACGGCACGCTCTATTTTTACGCCCCTCCCTCCGTATACAGATACGCCCCCGAGACGAAGAGCGGCTACGCGCCGGCCGATTACGAGTTTGAAACCAACACCGAAATAGACGTAAACGGCTACAGATACGTTTTAAACTCCACGTCGGGCGGGCTGATGGCATACAACATACAGCAGCCCGATCCGCAGTACCTCTTCGAAGACGGATGTTCGCAGCTCAAGGAATACAACGGCGAGGCATACATCATAAACGACGGCGCTGTGTACATGCTGGACGGTCTGACGACCGCCAAAGTGCCCACTACGTATATCGACACAAGCACGGACGACAAAATAAGGACGGGCAACGCCGCCGAGGCCCTTGCGGGCGATTACACGGTGCGCCCCGTGACCGTGCGGACGCGCACGACGGACGGGCACAACACGTTTATTACAAAGATAGACCTGGACGAAATAGGGCAATACTTTACAGTACCCGACGAGACGAAGATACTCCCCGACGGCGAAGAACAGAAGGTGCCGAGCACGCAGAGGCTGATGAACGACAGCAACGCGCTGGCCATTGCCGAAGTGGGAAACGCCACTATAATCGTCATGCCGGACGAAAACGGGTTGAGCCAAAGCTATATAACGCTGACGACGGCCACGGAGCAGACCTCCTATTCCCCCCCCGCGAACGACATGTCGCACGCCTACGCGCTGACGGACATAAGCATATATTCGCGGCCGTATATATGCGGGGCAACGCGCATTGCGGACGTTGCAACGGGCACGCTTTTTACCGTTGAAGAAAAGTTTTCGCTGAGCTATCTGGACGACGTGTTCTACAGAGTGACTTACACCGCGGAGGACGGACGGGAAATTACGGGATACGTGGCCGCAGGGCTGCTTTCCGCCTACACCTTTGAAGGCGAGGGCGAAAAGGAGAACACGACGGGGCAGGACGACTTTGAATACGGCGACAACGTTGAAAAGGTTATAATAGTGCTGCTGATAATTCTGTTGGCTCTCGTGGCGGTAGGCTACGTGATATTCTACCTGACTCGCAAGGGCGAAGGCAGCGTGCGCCGCAGAAAGAACGCGCCGTCCGACGAAAACGACGACCTGTATTCCTGACGGCCGTGCGGCTGACAAGTCCGCGCCGGAAGGACGCCTGTAAAAACCAAATAAAGACAGCGCAGCGCGCCGGCTGGATAGCCGGCGCGCTGCGCTTATAATATACCTTTATATATCTCTTTGCCCGCTGCGGGGCATATATTTATTTGCTGTACAGCTTTGACACGCCCGAATCTATCGCGGCGCGGGCCACGGACTTGGCCACGCACTCGTGCGCGCCCTTATCGTAGGCGAAGGGCAGAATGTAATCGCGCGAAAGTTTATCGGCGGGCACATACTCCGCTATGCCCTTTGCGGCGGCGATCATCATCTGCGTATTCACCGTCCTCGCGCGCACGTCGAGCGCGCCGCGGAAGAGCCCGGGGAAGACGAGGACGTTGTTTATCTGGTTGGGATACTGCGAAGAACCCGTGCCGACTATGAATGCGCCCGCCTCCCTTGCGAGTTCGGGGGAAATTTCGGGAACGGGGTTGGCCATGGTGAAGAGAATGCTCCTTTCCGCCATGCTCCTTACCATATCCTGCGTGACGACGCCGGGCGCGGAGACGCCTATGAACACATCCGCCCCCTTCATTGCGTCCGCAAGGCCGCCCGCAATTTTTTGACGGTTGGTCAGGAGCGAAATCTGCCTGTGGGCGCTGTTGAGCGCGGGATCGCCTTCGACGATGATGCCGAATTTATCGCACATCACGATGTCCTTTACGCCCATTTCGAGCAGGAATTTTGCAATGGCTATGCCTGCGGCGCCCGCGCCGTTGATGACGACCTTTATGCCGCCGATGTGCTTTTTTGCCAGCTTTAAGGCGTTTGTGAGCGCGGCGGCGACGACTATGGCCGTGCCGTGCTGGTCATCGTGAAAGACGGGGATATCCAGCTCCTCCTTGAGGCGCGTCTCTATTTCAAAACAGCGGGGAGCAGAGATGTCTTCGAGATTAATTCCGCCGAAGGAGCCCGAAAGCAGCTTTATGGTATTGATTATCTCATCGGGATCTTTGCTCTTTATGCAGAGGGGATAGGCATCGATGCCGCCGAAGGCCTTGAAGAGCGCGCACTTGCCCTCCATTACGGGCATACCGGCCTCCGGGCCGATATCGCCCAGCCCGAGAACGGCTGTGCCGTCCGTGATGACGGGCACGGTGTTCCAGCGGCGGGTGAGATCAAAGGATTTTTCCACATCGGCGTGTATGGCCATGCAGGGTTCGGCGACGCCGGGCGTGTAGGCCAGGGACAGATCTTCGCGGCAGGAGACGGGAACGCGGCAGACCGTTTCGATCTTGCCCCTCCACTCGGCGTGTTTTTTTAAAGATTCTTCTCTGTAGTTCATAGCGGAATTTGTCCTTTACGTATACTTCGCCCTCTATTATACCACATATTTTGCCTTTTACAAATGGTTTTGCACCCCGTTGGGGACAGAGCGCGAAAAAATTTAAAAAACACAAAAAAATCACACGACAGCCAATTAAAACTCACAGTAAAGGGCTATAATCGGTATAATCAAATCAGGGAGGCTCATATATGGGCACAAAAAATAAACTGAAGTTATTTGCGGCGTGTTCGCTGTGCATTGCGGTTGCGGCGGCGTGTACCCTTGCCGGATGCGTGCAGACGGAAGGCGAGGCGGGAAGAGCGCAGAGCGGCGGCAATGAAAACACGGTAGTTTCCTATGTGGCGGAAGATTCCGCCGTTTACAGCTCCACGGCGGAAGTTGTGGCGGCCGTGGCGGACAGCGTTGTAGAGATAAACACCGAGGCCATAACCACCCAATGGGGTATGCAGTACATCGTATCCGGCGCGGGAAGCGGCGTTATAGTGGGCAAATCGGACAATACTTACTATATTATAACAAACGAACACGTCGTAGAGGACGCCAACGACATAACCGTGCGTTTGAGAGGCGGCGAAGAGTTTGAAGCAAACCTTGTGGCGGGCGACGACGCCGCCGACATAGCCGTTGTGACCATTACCAGCGAAGACGAACTGACGCTTGCCCAATGGGGCGACAGCGACGATTTGCAGATAGGCGAAGACCTGATAGCCATAGGCAATCCTTTGGGGAGTCTGGGCGGCACCGTTACAAAGGGCATACTTTCCGCCACGGAGCGCACCATAATCGTAAACGACTACGAGATGACGCTCTTGCAGACGGATACGGCCATAAACCCCGGAAACTCGGGCGGCGGACTGTTTAACATGCGCGGACAGCTCATAGGCATAGTAAACGCAAAGACTTCGGACGAGGAAGTGGAAGGCATCTGCTTTGCCATTCCCGCCAACGACGCGCGCGCCACCTTTGACGACCTTGTCACATACGGCTACGTATACGGAAGGGCGACGCTGGGCATAGAGCTTGCGGAGGGCACCATCTCCTCCGGAATAGGCAGTTCGAGTTCGATTGTATACGTGACAGCCGTGGCCGACGGCACGGCCGAAGGCACGTTTGAACTTTACGACCGCATATACAAGATAAACGGCGTGGAGATATCCTCCTTATCCGGCTACAATTCCGTTCTGGCCGACATCTCGGCGAGGGACACCGTAACCGTGGAGGTATTCCGCGGCAGCGTAAGCCAGGGCTTCTTCGGCAGCAGCATAACCTTTGCCGAGGAGAGCGAAACTTTCACCGTTACGGCGGCGCAGTACATTCCCTAAATAAACCATACTCATCTTCTTCATATTTCCCCCCAAATGTACGGCCGCGCGGCATTTTGCCGCGCGGCCGTCACACATGTCCTATTCGATGTACGCTCATCCGAACAGCGGGGTGGAGAGATACCTGTCGCCCGTATCGGGCAGGAGCACGACTATATTTTTGCCTGCGAATGCGGCGCGGCGCGAAAGCTGCACCGCCGCATGCAGGGCCGCGCCCGACGATATGCCGGCGAGCAGGCCTTCCGTCCTCCCCAGCAGGCGCCCGGCGGCGTATGCCTCCTCCTCCGTGACGGCCGATACTTCGTCGTACACGGATGTATCCAGAACCTTGGGAACAAAGCCCGCGCCGATGCCCTGAATGCCGTGTGCCCCCGCATATCCCCCGGATAACACGGGCGACGAGGCGGGCTCCACCGCGACCACCCTTATGCCGGGGGCGCGCTCCTTTAAATACCTGCCTACGCCCGTTATAGTTCCGCCCGTGCCTACGCCAGCGACGAACGCATCCACATTGCCGCCAGACTGCTGCCATATCTCCGGCCCGGTAGTGCTGTAGTGCGCCAGGGCGTTTGCGGGATTGGAAAACTGGTCGGGAATGAACGCGCCGGGTATGGCGCAAGCGAGCTCCTCCGCCCGCTCTATCGCCCCGGCCATGCCCTTTGCGCCCTCGGTGAGCACGACTTGAGCGCCGTAGCCCCTTATGAGGCTTATGCGCTCCGCGCTCATCGTATCGGGCATGGTGAGGATGACCTTATACCCCCGCGCGCCGCCTATGGCGGCGAGGCCTATGCCCGTGTTGCCCGAGGTGGGTTCGATGATGGTTGCGCCCCTGCGCAGTCTGCCGCTCGCTTCGGCCTCGTCTATCATGCTCCTTGCCACCCTGTCCTTTACGGAGCCGGCAGGATTGAAAAATTCGACCTTGGCAATGATGTTCGCGCGCGCGCCGGCGGCCGCGCCGAATTTTTTAAGCGCCACCAAAGGCGTGTTGCCTACAAGCTCTTCTATACCGTTAAATACCATATATTACTGCCCTTATTGAAATTTATTCTTCCGCACCTCCCCTGTCGGCTCCGCGAAAAGGGGCGTCACATGAGGGGTGAAAACAGCTTTAACACGGCGTTTGCCGCCGATGCGACGGGGCCTATCTTAAAGTTATCGCGCGTTATCTCGCCCGAAATTTTAATGGTCTCGTCGATGTCCCTTTTTATATCGGCTATACAGGGCGTGCCGTACATTACCGCGCCGCACTCGTAGTGATGGACGAGGCTGCGGTAATCGAGGTTGATTGTGCCCACGAACGCCCACTTATCGTCGGCCACGAGCATCTTGGCGTGCACGAAGCCGGGAGTATACTCATATATTTTTACGCCCGCTTCGATGAGACAGCCGTAATTTGAGCGCGTCATGTTTAAAATAATCCGCTTATCGGGTATGTGCGGCGTTACGATGCGCACGTCCACGCCGCGGAGAGCCGCGCTGCGGAGCGCGGAGATGACGTTGTAATCGGGGATGAGATAGGGCGTTGTTATATAACAGTACCTGTGCGCCGCGTTTATGAGGTCTATATAGATATTTTCGCCCACAAGTTCGGGAAACAGCGGGGCGGGGCCGTCGCCGAAGGGGTGAACATACCCTTCGTCGGCAAATTTTTCGTGCTCAGCGTAATAGCCGAGGTAATCGACATCCGCGCCGCCGCTCATATCGAACATCTGCAAAAAGAGGGATACAAGGTTATCCACGGCCGAACCTTCTATCTTTATAGCCGTATCCTTCCAGTGCCCCAGCCGCCTGTTCTCGTTGACGTACTCGTCGCCCAGATTTATACCGCCCGTAAAGCCAACTCTGCCGTCCACCACCGTTATCTTGCGGTGGTCGCGGTTGTTGTGAATGCCCGAGACGACGGGGCGGAAGGGATTGAATTTGCGGCAGTTGATGCCCTGCTTTCTGAGCTCCCTGTAGTAACTCCCCCGGAGCATCCCCACCGTGCCGATGTCGTCGTACATGAGGCGCACCTCGACGCCCGCGGCCGCCTTGCGGACTAATACTTCGAGGATGCTGTCCCACATCTTGCCGCGGTCTATGATGAAGTACTCCATGAATATAAATTTCTGCGCGCCTTCGAGCTCCTCCAAAAGGGCCGCCCAGAACTCTTCGCCCGAGCCGTAATAGGTGACGCGGTTGTGCATATGTCCGCGCATATATGCCGTTGAAGCCAGGTAGCGTTCAATCCCCCGCACCTCGCCGCACAACTCTTCGTCATCCCCGCGCCGCGCGGCCATGCACGAGGAAGTGCGCTTTTGCACCTCCTGCGCGCGCTCATAGGCAAGGCGGGGCATACGCGGATTGGCAAAGAGAATGTAGCTGAGCACCGTGAAGAAGGGCAGCACAAACAGCAGCACGAGCCAGGGAAGTTTGAATTCGGGATTCTCCTTTTTGTTGACTATCACCAAAAATACGAGCAGCGCTACAATGACGCTGAACAGCTGAAAGACGGGATAGGCCGCCTCCAGATAGATGACGGCTAAAACGATTGCGGCCAGCTGAACGAGCATAAAGAATATGACGGGCAGCAGTCTGCCGAAGAGCATCTTTAAAAATTTCATGACTTCTCCTGTTTGCGGCGCGGGACTATTCCGCCCGGGCGCGGTTGCGCTACAATAAGATTATAGCACGGCCGCCGCCGAAAAGCAACACCCCGCCGCGCTCTGACCGCCTTTTTGCGCGCGGCAGGGATATTTTTCACGCAAGCGAAGGCGCGGCCGCAACGTTTTGTTGCGGCCGCGCCCGTATTTACCATGCGCACGGCTATACAAGTCTTCCCCTCCGGGGCCCGTCGTCATCATCCTCGTCATCCTCATCGTCGCCGTCGAAGCGGTCGAAGTCGGATGAAGAGCCGTCCGAAAAGACGTACCTGTAACTGCCGTGGCGGATATATATTTTGAATGCGACCTCCGTGCCGTCGATATCGCCGCGCACGGCTATGATGCGTTCGCCGTCCTCGC
This sequence comes from uncultured Clostridia bacterium, assembly GCA_944341195.1. Taxonomy (GTDB): domain Bacteria; phylum Bacillota; class Clostridia; order Christensenellales; family Borkfalkiaceae; genus Coproplasma. The sequence goes on along the minus strand of CALVLX010000133.1, from coordinate 5,012 downwards.
TTTCGTCGCTGAAGACGAGGGTTTCCCTTATTTCGCCGCGCGTTATGCGCATTTCGAGTTCGAGTTCTTCCTCCTCGCTCTCGTAGCTGACGCTCATGCTCTCGTACAGCTCGCCTTCGAGGAAGATGTTATATACGTACTCCGTTTCGCTCTCATCCTCCTCGTCCTCGCTCTCTCGGTGCACTTCGATATACGAATTTTCGCCCGTATAGGCCTTGAAATAGAGGCTGCGTTCGCTCTCGTCCTCCTCCGTCTCCTCGCTGTACCGCCCCTCCACGGGGTAATTTTCGTCCCCGACGACGAGCACGCCTTCGACGGAGTAATTGCTCTCCTCCTCGTCCTCATCCCTCTCGCCGTCTATAAATATCTTGTCGTAGTACATCGTGTAAGTGACGGTGGAACCGAGGAGATCCTTGTAGCTTATAGTCATGCCGAAGGGATAGCCCATGCCGCCGGCGATATCCGAGCCGCTGACCGAACCTTCGCCGAGCAGATTTTCGACGAGCGCCATATAGCGGTTGACGGTGTCCATCTCCTCCTGCGTGAGCTCCTGCGAACGGCGGATTGAAATTTGCGCCGCCGGGGAATAGGCCGCAACCGCTTTGACGGAGGCCGCACTCTCCGCGCCGACGCCGCGCGACGCCGCAGCCGCCGAGGACGCCGAGGCGCCGTCCTGCACGGAGGCGATCACCGCCCCGACGGAGGCCGCGCCGTAGGCATAGAAGGAATGGGAATCGGTTATATCGTCAAACTTGCCGTCTATAAGTCCCGTACCGGGGAGAGAGGGGCGGCCGAAGAGCGCGGGCAGCATTATGCAGAGGGCTATTATCAGTGCGAGGGCGGCCGCGCAGAGAGCTATTATAAAACTCTTTCTCTTAACCGCGGCGGCAACGCCGCCGAAGACGGAGACGGGCACGCTCTCCTCCGCGGGCGCAACGCCCAGCCCGGCCATGAGATCGCGTTTTACTCTCTCGTCGGGCAGAATATCTTTTTTGCCTTCGGCAAGCAGTTTTTTTACGTTCTTCATTGCGCGCCCTCCTTTTCCAAATAATTTTTTAACTTCTTCAGCGCCTCGTTGTTCCTCCATGTGACCGTGCCTATGGGCAGGGCGAGCATTTCGGCCACCTCCCTGCGCTTGTATCCCGCAACCTGACAGAGCATTAAAATTTCGTACTCCTCCTGCGAAAGTATCTTCATGGCGACGTCGAAGATAAACGGAATGCTCTCCTCGCGCACGCCGTATCTGTAGCTTTCGGCTTCAAAGTCGGTGGAAGTTTCCCTCTTCATCCTCTTCACGTGGTTGAGCGCCAGCGACCTGCCTATCCTGCACAGCCACGCGGTGAAATTTGTGCCCGGCGTGTACTTTTCGAGGTTGCCCATCGCCCTGAGATAGGTATCGTGCAGTATGTCCTCCGCATACATCTTGTCGCGCACGATATAGAGCGCGGCGAAATATACGGGACGGTTGGTGCGGTCATATATGTAGTCGAACGCCGATTTATCGCCGGCCTTCAACCTCTGCACATGTATTTCCAGCTTGCTGTCCTTCATATTCTTCCTGCATATAAAACAACCAACGCGGGCTTTTTGTTGGCAATTTTAAAAAAATTTTTTTACATCTTTATATTATAATGATAACATTGCGGCGGCGCGCCGTCAATATGTGCGGAAAATTTTTCCCATTTTTTCCAACAAACGCGCCCTTTGAATTGTTATATAGGTGTAAACAAAGCCGCAAAGGCTTAAAAAACGGAGGTTAACACCATGAAAAAATTATTTGCAGGCATAATTGTGACGGCCGCCCTGGCAACGGGCATGGCTCTTGCAGGATGTAACGGCGATTCGGCCTCCACATCCGGGGGAAAATTCGCCGCGCTCGACAGCCCTCAATCGGTATATGCGTTCAGCGCAGCTTCCGCGGGCATGATAATTTCTTCCGCCGGCGGACAGACGGGCGAAGAAGACGCCCCCGGGGAAACGCCGTCCACGCCCGTTACGGACGACGGCGCGGGACAGGACACCCCGCCCGAAGGAGGGCAGACCGAAACGCCCGAAGGCGGACAGAAGGAGACTCCCGGAGACGGACAGATTGAGACGCCCGCGCCCCAACCCGAGGGACTGGACGCATACATGGAGCTCATCGAGAGTCTGCTCGCCGACGGAGCATTCGACATAACAGAGCAACCTTCCGATCGACAGGGATACGAGAGCAAGACAACTTTTACGTACCGCGACATGAGCGGCCAAGTCCACTCCTACGAAATGCACTACAACGCCATAGCCGAGAGGGACGCAGGACGTGACCGCGACGACGATGAGGACGAGCAGGAGTACTATATAGATGGCGTGATGACGATAGACGGCGTTGATTACCCCGTGCACGGCGAGCGCGAGACGGAGAGCGAACGCGGCGAAAGGGAGAGCGAGACCGAATTTGTGGTCGAACTGGGCAGGGGCAGCCGCATTGTCGTTGAGCAGAGCTTTGAAGAGGAGCGCGGCGAGACCGAGCAGGAGTACTCCTACTCCCTATACCGCAACGGCCGCCTTGAAGAGCACTGCTCGTTTGAATACGAGGACGAACACGGCGAGACCGAGATTGAAATGACCATGAAGACGGCCGACGGAACGAACTCCTTCTTCTTCACCGGCGAAATAGTGAACGGGCGCGAAATAATAGTTTTGCGCATAGGCGAAGGCAGGGACGCGCGCAGCTACCTTGTAACCAGGACGACGGACGCGAACGGGGAAAGCGCCTACGAATACACCCCGGTAACGCGCAGATAGAGCACAAAGCCCCACATATATGCGCCAACGAACGCAAAAACGGAACACATGAAGCCACCCCCCCTTTGCAGGCGCACAAAAAATTACATTGACGGGCTACAGTAATTTTACGTAACTGACGGCGCCCGCCGGATATACCTCCGGCGGGCGACATTATTCTTTGAATTATTGAGTAATTTACCGACGGCTATACGACTTTGGAAAACATCTCCGAAGTGAGCGTTATCTCCTCTCCCGAGCCCTCCGCGCCATCTCTCTGCCGGATAAAACGCAGCCTGTCGCCAGGGCGGAGCGTGAGAAAGATATCGTCAATTTCAAAGGTGCGCTCCAACGTGAAAGTCCGGCCGTTGACGACGACGGCGGTTATCGTATCGCCGCGCTCGAGCCCGGCCTGTTCGGCAACGGAGCCCGACTGCAATATGTTGACATATATATCTTCGACGATCTTGCCGTAGCCGTTTTCCGTGAGCACAAACCTGGAGTTCCTATCCGAAAGGCGGGCGCCGAGCTCGGGTTTATACACGCCGGAGGTTTCCTCGTCGCCGTCGCTGTAGTGATAGATGATATTTTCCGCTGCACCCTCCACTATAGAGCCGGGAATGGCATAGCACAGATTTTCGTACTCTTCATACCCCGCGTTGTTCACGCCGATGAGCTGCCCCCACTCGTTGAACAGTCCGCCGCCCGAATTGCCGTGGTATATGGCCGCATCGAAGCGGACGGAGCGGAGGTTGCTCTCCTTCTTGCCGTCGCCGTCAACATCGAGGTCGATATACTCGCTGTCCACGCTGACTATGCCCTTTGTGACGCTGATGCCCTCGCCGCCGGCGTTGCCTATGGCGTACACCGGCTGCCCGACATAGTATTCATCGGCAAGAGTGACCGCGCGGACGGCCTCGTTTACGGCGAACACATCCTCCCTGTCCGCCCTGAGCACGGCTATGTCGCAGCCGCGCGCGCCGCCAATATATTCGCACTCTATGCCGCTGCTGCCGTATTCGAATATGCGGTAGCCCTGTTCGTCGTAGCCGATGACGGTAGGTTCGTATTCGCTGCCGTACAGATAGCAATGTATGTTGCGGCCTATTTTTGAGCCGCCGTTTTTATCCTCTTCGGCCTTGTTGTTGTATATCACGTGGTAGTTGGTGACTATGTAGACGCTGTCGTCGGTTATTTTATAGATGACGCCCGAACCGCCGACCTGAAGAACCTGCGAAGAGGAACTGCCCTCCGCGCCTTCGGAAGTTTCCCCCTCCTCCGTCTCCTCCGGGGCTATGAATTCGGCATAGACGGACACGCAGGAGAGCAGATCGGTCATGACGACGCGCTCGCTGCCCGTCAGAACGTTGAGACACTGCTCTATGAACTCGGCAAACGTTATATCCTTGCCCGTTTGGGCAACGTAATCTTCCCATATGCGCTTTATTGCGGCATATTCGTCGTCGCCGGCCACGCCGACGGTCTGTGTGGTGCCGTCCGAATAGAGCACGGTGTAGCCGTCGTCGGTCTGCTGTATGGACACGATGTACACATCCCCCGTTACGGAAGGCGTGTTGCAGGCCGCGGCCGAAAAGCAGACTGCGGCAGCGCAGAGCACCGAACACACGGCGGAGGCAATGCTTTTTACTGAAAACTTTTTCATAACGGTATAATGCGGGGCGGCTTTGAAAGGAATTTTGCGCCATCCCCTCCCTTTGATTTTATTGTGTATACAAAAAACAAGTTATTGTGTATACAAAAAACAAGGCGTCTGCAACGGTCTGAAGAGGCACACGCCCCGCGCCCCCGGATGACGCCTGAATTTTCCGGATATAAGCAAAAACCCGAACTACATGCTTTTTGTAAGCTATAGTTCGGATTTTATACCCTGCTGGTCGAGGCGACGGGATTTGAACCCACGACCTCATGGTCCCGAACCATGCGCGCTACCAACTGCGCTACGCCTCGATTTGGTTATTAAGTTAATTAAAATTCTTCGGTCGTGGGTTGCACCCACGTTCTCGCCAACGGTAAGGGCATCCGTTGGCTCGGTCACCGTTTGCCACTTCCCTATGCGGCAAACTCATCTCGGCCGAACGGCCAAACCACATATCACTGTATGTGCCCTGCGGCACAAATTATCACAGTGCCTGCATATGGTATTATACATTTATTTTACTTGCCCGTCAATAAATTATTGCCATACGCGGTAATTTAGTTGATTTATTTTGCCGTATGCGGTTATAATA
>CALVLX010000132.1 GCA_944341195.1 uncultured Clostridia bacterium | reverse complement strand
CTCAGAAGATGAGATACGACGAGATCGATAAGGCTCCCGAAGAGAAGGCCCGCGGTATAACAATAAACACCGCTCACGTCGAATATCAGACCGACAAGCGTCACTACGCTCACGTTGACTGCCCGGGACATGCCGACTACGTAAAGAACATGATCACCGGCGCTGCTCAGATGGACGGCGCTATCCTCGTAGTTGCAGCAACCGACGGCCCCATGCCCCAGACTCGCGAGCACATCCTTCTCGCCCGTCAGGTAGGCGTTCCCTACATTGTTGTATTCCTCAACAAGTGCGATCAGATGGACGATCCCGAACTCCTTGAACTCGTAGAAATGGAGATCCGCGACGTTCTCAACCAGTACGGCTTCCCCGGCGACGATACCCCCATTATCCGCGGTTCCGCACTCAAGGCTCTCGAAAAGGCTACCTCCGGTTGCCCCGATGCAGAAGTTCTTGCTGCTCCCGAATGCCAGTGCATCCTCGAGCTCATGAACGTTATCGACGAGTATATCCCCACGCCTCAGCGTGATACCGATAAGCCCTTCCTTCTTCCCGTCGAAGACGTATTCACCATCTCCGGCCGCGGCACCGTTGCCACCGGTCGTGTAGAGCGCGGTGTTGCTCACGTCGGCGATCCCGCCGAAATCGTAGGCCTCATCGACAAGCCCGTAGGCACCGTCATCACCGGTCTCGAAATGTTCCACAAGTCTGTTGACGAAGCTATCGCAGGCTTCAACATCGGCGCACTCCTTCGCGGTATCGACAGAAAGGGTATCGAAAAGGGCCAGGTTCTCGCTAAGCCCGGCACTGTCAAGACGGCTACCAAGTTCGAAGCTCAGGTATACGTCCTCAAGGCAGAAGAAGGCGGCCGTCACACTCCTTTCTTCAACCACTATCGTCCTCAGTTCTTCATCAGAACTACCGACGTTACCGGCTCCATCGACCTTCCCGAAGGCACCGAAATGGTTATGCCCGGCGACCACGTAACCATCACCGTCGAGCTTATCAAGCCCGTCGCTGTTGAAGAAAAGCTCAAGTTCGCTATCCGTGAAGGCGGCAGAACGGTTGGTTCCGGCGTCACCTCCAAGGTTCTTGGTTAATCAATCAATGTAACAATTCAAAGAGTATCTGCGCTCCGCGCAGATACTCTTTTTGTATATAAAGGCTGTATAATTCATGTCTCTGTAAAATATCGTGGCAGGGGAGGGCACTCCGCCGTTTTAGCCCCGAATTGCGTACTAGCCGCGCCATGCGGCCGAAAAGGACGCAATAATTACAGAAATTCCATAATAATAAGGAATTCCTTACTTATAACGGATAAAAATATACCGCCGCGCCCGAAAGACGGGGCGCGGCGGCTTTATGGTTTTCTGCTGATGCCTTAGGGCGCGCTTTACGTCAGCGGGTTTTTGTGCCGTTGAACGAAGCGCACCAGTTTTTCAGAGTGCAGTTTGCACAGTCCGGCCTCTGCGAATGGCAGACTCTCCGCCCGTGGTATATCAGCCAGTGGTGGGCGCGGCTCCAGTCGGAGCGGGGTATTATTTCTTTAAGCTGTTCTTCCGTCTTTTCGGGGGTGGAGGCGCTGGCGAGCCCCAGCCTGTTCGATACGCGGAACACATGCGTATCTACGGCTATCGCGTCGCCGCCGAACGCCACGGCGTAGACGACGTTTGCCGTCTTCTGTCCCACGCCCGCAAGGCTCTTTAAAAGGGCGTGTTCGCCCGGGACTTCGCCGCCGAATTTATCTATTATGTCATGGCTGGCCGAAAGTATGTGCGCGGCCTTGTTGCGGTAAAATCCACAGCTGAAGATGTATTTTTCCAGCTCCTCCTGCGAGAGCGTTATCATTGCCTGCGGCGTATTGTATTTTTTAAACAATACCTCCGTCACCTTGTTCACGCGCTCGTCGGTGCACTGCGCCGAAAGTATAACGGCGACAAGCAGCTCATACGGCGTCCTGTAGTGCAGTGCTGGGCGGGCGTCGGGGTAAAGTCTTTCCAGTTCTTCAAGAATTTGTCCTTCGTACATAAATATATTTTACCACCGCTCCGCCCCGTATGCAACTCTTTTTATAAAAAATGCGCCGTCTAAGAGCAGATAAACGCATAGAACGTGCCGTATGCCGCGGATGTGATATAGCGCTTGGCGCGCGCATAGTCGCGCGCCGCTATCTCAACGCTCACTCCGCACCCCAGTTTAAGGCGGGAGGGGGTGGGTACGAGTCTGCATTTTATCCCCGCCCGCTGCAGCATGTTTTTGCAGTCTATGGCCTGCGAGCGCGATCTGAAAATTGCTGTGCAGCATGTCATAATTTTTCACCTCTGTAAATATAAATATGTAGTAGCCGTGCAGGCGTCCCCCGCGGGGGCCCGGCGCGGACATGCATTGCAGCGGAGGGTGATATGATTTATTTTGATAACGCCGCCACGGGCGGGGCAAAGCCCGACAGCGTCATCTGCGGGGCGTCTGCGGCTATGCGCGCCTGCGCAAATCCGGGGCGCAGTGGGCACATGCTTTCGCTCGCCTGTGCCGAACGTGTCTACGGCGTCAGGAAAATTTTGCAGCAATTTTTCGGCGCGCCGTCTGCGGAGCGCGTCATTTTCACAAAGAACTGCACCGAAGCGCTCAACATTGCCGTACTCGGCTGTCTGGGCGCGGGGGATAAGATCGTCTCCACCGTCGCCGAGCACAACTCCGTACTGCGCCCGCTCAGGCACCTTTCGGAGTGCGGCGCTTCTGTACGCTATGCCCCGCTGGACAGGGCGGGCAATATCGATCTCAAGGCCATGGCGGCGCTGATAGATGCCGATACTTCTGCGGTCGTAATTACGCTTGCTTCAAACGTAACGGGCATTGCCCCCGATATATGTGCCGTCAAACGTATGATGCCGCCCGGCGCCCTGCTCATCTGTGACGGTGCGCAGGCCTGCGGGCACGAAAATATTGATATGACCGCAATGGGCATCGACGCACTCGCCGTGGCAGGGCACAAGGGCATGTGCGGCATTCAGGGCAGCGGCGCGCTCGTAATGTCGCAGCGGCTGTGCCCCTCGCCCGTGATGTTCGGCGGAACGGGCAGCGAAAGTTACAATCTATCCATGCCCGATTTCTATCCCGACGCGCTCGAGGCGGGCACGCTGAACTATCCCGCCATAATCTCGCTCGGGGAGGGCGCGCTCTATCTGAAAACGCGCATGTATGAAAACCGCGACCGCCTTGTATATCTCACCGATCTCGTCATCAACGGCCTGCATGAAATGCCGTTCGTCAGGCTATATTCCCGCACCAATGTCTTCGGAATAGTCGCCTTCGACGTGGACGGCGTCCCCTCGGAGGAGGTGGCCGGCCGCCTTTCGGCCGAACACGGCATCTGCGTGCGCGGCGGTCTGCACTGCGCGCCGCTCATGCACGGGGCGCTCGGCACTTCGGGGCTGGTGCGCGTCTCCCTTTCGCCCTTCAACACGGAGAGGGAGGCCGAATATTTCTTAAAGGCAATGGCCGAAATGTTCGGCTGAATTGTGCCCCGCTGCGCCCGTATAGGGGCGCGGCGGGGCTTTCGCAACAGGCACTCTGCACAATGCCGCCCCATATGCGCAGCGCTATATCTTCTTCAGCCTGGATACAATCTGCTGCAGCCTGCGCCGCTTGATGCCGTCCAGCATGGGCGAAACTGCGTTGTAAAAGTTGTCGATGTCCTCGTTTGTCAGCGTTCCCTTTTTCTTTCCCTCTTCGGCCTGGGCTATTATCGTAGAAAATATCTGTCCTTCGCTCTTGCCGGCAAACGCCTTGGCCAGTGCGGCGGCCAAATCTACGGCCTGCTTTTCGCCGCCGTCCGCGCTCCGTCCCCTGGCGCCGTCCGAACCGCCATTTGCGCTGTCTCCGCTTGCCTTAAAACTTTTAAAATCTCCCATAATCGTCACCTCGCATATAATGATATTACAGTTTATGTTTAAAGGTGATTTTATGCAACTCATTGTCTTATTGCTGCTGGCAATGGCGGGGGCCCGGCAACCCGAAAGTCTTGCTCCGCTCATGGAACAGTTTGCCGGCGGGGGCGATGGAGAAAAGATACTGCGCGAGGCGCAGGATATCGCCCGCATCGCCGCTGCGCTTTCGCCCCCTTCTCCCCGTCAAAAGAACGCTCCCGCGGAGGGGGAGGGAGAGGGGTGCTCCTCACCGCGAGAGGATGATAGGGCGGGGGATATGCCGCGTCTGCTGCCGTTAGAGCCCGTCTCATCCATCGCGGACGAGGGTATAAAGCGCGCTCTGAGCGCATATATATGCGGCGTGTGAATCGGGGCGGGTGAACCTGCGCGAAATGTTGCAAAAACAGGAGTTTATGAATGTTTAGTTTAAATAAATAGGTATTTCTACCGAGCGAGGAGCGCGAGCGCACGGAAAAATGCAAAGCCGAATATCTCTTTATGTCATTTCGACTTAAGCGCGCCTGCGGTGCGCGAAATGGAGAAATTTTAAAGCGGGGTTATAATAAGGCGTTGACTACATAATATTTCCGCACATACCCCAACATTGAGATCTTTCGACTGTGCTCAAGATGACATATGCCGGCCTTACCAAACATCACCAATATGTCGGTTTAACCGGGTGAGGCCAAAGGCCGCCATGCAAAATCTCTCCGCATAACGGTTTTTGAGATTTCTCCGCTCGCTGCCGCTCGGTCGAAATGACAGGGGGGAAGGGGTGCTCGGTCGAAATGACGGGGGAAAGTGGTACTCGGTTGAATGATATGAGGGGGTTCCGGCCTTGAGATTTCTCCGCTCGCTGCCGCTCGGTCGAAATGACATGGAAAAATGGGTGCTAGGTTGAATGATATGAGGGGGGGTATCCGGCCTTGAGATTTCTCCGCTCGCTGCTGCTCGGTCGAAATGACAGGGGGGAAGGGGTGCTCGGTTGAGATGACGGGGGCTTTTGGTCGGAATGAAGGATAATAGGAAAATACGCGACAAGAAAATACTCTTTTCGGCAGCGCTTTTCTTAAAACATTTTGGCAACGACTTCCGCAAAATTGGGTATTGATTTTTTGTTGCATACATGTTATAATGCAGGTATGCAGATAGGTATTTCCACGGCGTCCCTCTTCCCCGGCGTTGCAACCGAGGACGCCTTAAAAAAGATAGCCGGCACGGGCGCGGACTGTGCCGAAGCGGCCTTTGCCACTTTCTATGAGTACCGCCCCGAATTTTCCTCCGCCCCGGCAATGCAGGCGGGCAAGGTTGCCGTGCATTCGGTCAGCGCCGATGCCTTCAACTTTGAATCGAACCTCTTCAGCCCCTCGCGCAGGGTGCGGGGGGACGGCATGTACTGGCTCGATCAGCTCTGCCGCAGCGCTCAGAAGCTGGGGTGCAAAAATTATGCCTTCCGCGGCTGCGTCCGCAATCCTTCCGAACGCGCCGATATCGGTTTTTTGGGCAGTTGTCTGGCCGAAGCCGTCGGCTTCGTGTCGGGATACGGCGTCTCGCTCTGCCTCCGGAATGCGGCCGGATTTCTCTATGACCGCCCCGGGATATTCAGCGCGCTCAGGGAGCGCATTCCCGCCCTTTCGGGCGTATTCAGCATGGAAGGGGCCCGCCGTTCGCACTATCCATATCAGGCGTATATCAAGGATATGTCCCGTTCAATCTCCTTCGTCTATCTCTCCGACGTGGACGGGGAGGGGCGCGTCTGCCTGCCCGGCGAAGGGGTGTGCGATTTCGGCGATATATTCAGAATGCTCAGGGACGAAGGCTTTGGCGGCTGTCTCATGATACGAGCCGGCGGCCGCCCCGCAGACGAGGCCTCCCTCGCCCGCTCGGTCGGGTATATCGGCGAACTCTTCTCAAAGATATTCTGACGGACGCGCATTGCGCGGCGCGGCAGGCGCGCCGTGCTTGCCGCCGAGATGTGCACAATATCTGTTTATTAAAACAATTAAAGGCCGCTCTGCGCGGCCTTTTCCGTTGTGACGAAAATTATTGCCGTTTGACGGCGCGCAAATGCCGTTTGCACCCGTATTCGGGAAGTTAATTGTAAAAACCGTGCGTTCGTGCGTAAAATTCGGCGTTATGTAGACGCGGTATGCCGATTGCGTCATTTATTTGACATCTTATGCAGAAAATATTCATTTTTCATCAAATGTGTGATAGAATAATCATGAACTCAAGATTAAGTTCAATCTCAAAAAGTTTTCATTATATTTCCCCCCCCCATCATTCTCTTAAGCAAACCGCCTGCGGATTTATCCGTCGGGCGGTTTGTTTTTGTGCGCATTTTGCCTGCAATGCGAAAAACGCCGCCCGCGGAGCAGCGGCGCGGCGACTTCCTGAATATACGCGGATTACAACAAAGCATAAAATATCACAAAAAAAGTGCGGAAAATTTTGCCGGGGCTATTTACAAATTTTTGCCGGCGTGTTAATATATATGTATACACGGGAGATAATGCTTTCCGGGTACCGAAGAGGAGGGAAATAATGAACATCTGGCACGAGATAGCGCCCGGCAGGATTTCCGAAAATAAGTTCGAAGCTCTCATAGAAATCCCCAAGGGCTGCAAGGTCAAATACGAACTCGATAAGGAGACGGGATTGCTGCGCATGGACAGGGTGCTCTACACCTCCACCGTATATCCCGCCAATTACGGCTTTATTCCCCGCACATATGCCGACGACGGCGATCCGCTCGACGTGCTTGTGCTGTGCAACGAAGTAATATATCCCATGACTTTGGTCACGTGCGTGCCCATAGGCGTCATCAAGATGACGGACGGCGGCGAACTGGATGAAAAGATAATCGCCGTGCCCGTAAACGATCCCAACTTTAAAAATTACGGCGACATAAAGGAGCTGCCCGCACACATCTTTGAAGAGATGATGCACTTCTTCGAAGTTTACAAGGTGCTCGAACACAAGTCCACGGCCGTCAAGGAGATATGCCACAAGGACGCCGCCGTGCGGATAATCCGCAAATGCATAGACCGCTACGAAAAAAATTTCTGCCTTAAATGATGTGCCGCACATGCCCTCCGCGCGGCGGTAACTGCAGAGGAGCGGGGAAAATTATCGTTAAAAACATCAAATTTCAGCGTGCGCATATCCCCGGCGGTGTGCAAATTTATCATTGCATTTTTATTTTGCAGCAATTTATGTCATATAACAGACATTTTATGCCAATATGCTTGTTAATTGCTTAAATAATGTGTTATAATGGAGCATGAAGAAAAAGAAAAGGGGGTATTACGTTTGAACCACGCAGAAAAAATTAAAAGTCTCTCCCGCCGCGAGAAGGCAGATCTTCTCACCGGCAAGGACTTTTGGCAGACAAGGGATTATCCCGAACACGACATACCGCAGATGTTCCTCTCCGACGGCCCGCACGGGCTGAGGAAGCAGGCGGCGGCCGCAGACCATCTGGGGCTCAACCCCAGCATTCCCGCAACGTGTTTCCCCACGGCGGCCACGATGGCCAACAGCTGGAACGAAGAGCTCGGCGAAGAGATGGGGCGCGCCCTCGGCGAAGAGGCCGCATCCATGAACGTCAACGTCCTTTTGGGCCCCGGCACAAACATCAAGCGCAACCCGCGCTGCGGCAGAAATTTTGAATATTTTTCCGAAGATCCCTATCTCGCCGGCAAAATGGCCGCCTCATATATCCGCGGCATTCAGGAAAACGGCACTTCGGCCTGCGTAAAGCACTTTGCCTGCAACAACCAGGAAGAGCGCCGCATGGTCTCCGATTCCGTTGTGGATGAGAGAACTCTGCGCGAAATTTATCTCACCGCCTTCGAAATCGCCGTAAAGGAGGGCGGCACGCGCTCGATAATGTCCTCGTACAACCTCGTCAACGGCACGTTCGCAGACGAAAATACATATCTTATCCGCAAGGTACTCCGCGGCGAATGGAAGTTTAACGGCGTCGTCATCTCCGACTGGGCCGGCACCAACAACAAGGTGGCCTCCGTCAAAGCGGGCAGCGATATTGAGATGCCCGCCTGCCGCTACGGCGCGGACGACGTATACAAGGCTCTCGAGGACGGCTCGCTGGATGAAAACCTCGTAGATGAGAGCATAGACAGAATACTCGATCTCATAGATACGACTACGGCCGGCGAAAAGGGCAAGCAGTTCAATATATATGAGCACAACGACCTTGCGCGCAGATGCGCCGAAGAGAGCATAGTCCTGCTGAAGAACAGCGGCGTTCTTCCCCTCGACAGCAAAAAGCGCGTAGCAATAATAGGCGACTTCGCCAACAATCCCCGCTATCAGGGCGCGGGCTCTTCCATAGTCAATCCCACGGTGCTCAGCCGTTTCACCGATTATATAGGCGGGCCCAAGAACGAAAAGTACAGCCAGAGCCTCGGCACGGCCAAAAACGTATCCATTCCCGTCGTCGAAAACATTGTCGAAGACGTCAGCGAATATACGCTGAATATCGTCGGATATGCGCAGGGCTTCGATCGCTACGGCAAGGCCGATGAAAAACTTGCCGAAGAGGCCATGTCCCTCGCCGACAAGGCGGAAATCGTGCTCTACTTCGCCGGGCTCGACGAAGTTTCCGAAGCCGAAGGCCTCGACAGGGAGCACCTCAGAATAAACGAAAATCAGATATCTTTATATAAAAAGTTAAAGGCTGCGGGCAAACAGGTCGTCCTGATGCTCGCCTGCGGCAGTCAGGTTGAACTCGGCTGGGCGGACGATGCGGACGCAATAGTCTATGCGTGCCTCTCCGGCCAGGCGTGCGCCGATGCAATGCTCAACATAGTCAGCGGCAAGGTCAATCCCTCGGGCAAACTGGCCGAAACCTTCCCTGTAAAGTATGAAGACTGCTCTTCGGCTTCCCACTTCCCCGGCCACGAGATGACGGTGGAATACCGCGAAGGCCTGTTTGTGGGCTACCGCTATTACAACACCGCCGGCGTCGAAGTAAAATATCCCTTCGGCTACGGCCTGAGCTATACAACGTTTGAATATTCCGACTTTGAAGTCAATTCCGAAGGCGTAACCTTCACCGTCAAAAATACGGGCGAAAGGGACGGCGCGGAGATAGCGCAGATGTACGTAAGCAAACTTCAGAGCGCCATATTCCGCCCCGCAGAGGAACTCAAGGGCTTCAAAAAGGTATTCATAAAGGCCGGCGAGAGTGCGTCCGTCACCATCCCGTTCGACGACAAAACCTTCCGTTACTTCAACGTAAAGACGGGCAAGTGGGAGATAGAGGGCGGCGAATATGCCGTGGCTATCGGCGCAAGCTCGCGCGATATACGCCTGAAGGGCAGCATAGAGGTGGAGGGCACCACGCAGGTCAACCCCTACGAAGGTCTCGATCTTCCCTCATACTTCAGCGGCAAGGTCGCCAACGTCGGCGACGAGGAATTCACCGCGCTCCTCGGCAGGCCTATCCCTCAATCGGGATATAAATTCTATAAAAAGAACCGCATGGTCATCGGCGAAAACAGCACCGTTGCCGATCTCCGCTATTCCAGGCGCTGGATAGGCAGGTTCTTCTCATGGGCAATCCGCTTCGCCATCTCCATGTGCAGGGCGATGGGCAAGCGCACCGCGGCAAACACCCTCGTTCAGGGTATGCTTCACCAGCCCGTCCGCGGCCTCGCAAAATACGGCGGCATGTCCAGGCGTCAGATGGAAGCGTTGATAATGATGTTCAACGGCCACTTCTTTAAGGGCGCCGCACAATTCTTGACAAAGGAAAAGGGAGGTAATAAATAATGGCAGAAAATCAAAGCGGATCGGCCAAAAAATCTGTGTTCGATAATCCGCTGCTCTCCACAAAAATCAAGTCGGCCAACGCCAAGCTCTTCCCCGAAGGAGCAATAGGCTATTTCATCGGCCCTACGCTGGCGCTGTTTGCCAACTCGGTTCTTTCAAACTACTTCAACAAGTACATGACGGACGTATTGAACATTACTGTATGGGCGCAGGAATTTTTCAACTGGCTGCCCGTCATATCGGTAATATTCGTTATCCTCGGCAACATAGTTGTCGGCCGCCTCATGGATAAGAGCCGCACAAAGGCCGGCAAGGCGAGGCCGCTGCTTCTTCTTTCTGTGCCCCTCGCAGTGCTCGCGCTCATAGTATTGTTCGTTGTATCGCCGTATGCAAGCGATACCGAAAATGTAGATGGGCAGATACTTCTTTTAAGCATGATAGCCATAGGTTATAACCTTTGGTTTGCCATCGCATATCCCTTCTATTACACCCCTCATGCAGGGCTTGTAAATCTTTCAACAAGGAACAGCAAGGACAGATCGCTCCTCGCCACAATCTCCAACGCAACCACGCTGGCGGCGATGGGACTCACCACAATGATCCTGCCCTTCTTCCTCGATCTTCTCTTTGTCCCTCTCTATGACGAAGCGGGCAAAAAGATAGTCATCGACGGCGTAGCCCAAATCGATAAGATAGCTTCCTTCAACCATTGGAAGATATTTGTCATTGCACTGATGATAACAACGGCTTTGGGCGTTCTCATAGAGTATTTCTTCACGCGCGAAAGAATAACCGAAGAATCGTTCGCAAACGGCATAGTTGAGCAGAAGAAGGCCGAACCTATCTCCAAGCAGGCAAAGGCTTGCATCAAGGATAAGTTCTGGTGGATAATCCTCATCTTCTTCTTCCTTTATCAGCTCGGAGGTATGCTCAAAAACGTATCCCAGCTCTATTATTGCACAGCGCAGTTCAAGGGCGTGCTCGATGCGGAAACGGGACTTGAAGGTTATTCAACAGGTATAGGCGGTTCGTTCTCGGGTACTCTCGCTATAATCGGCGCAATACCCACTGCGCTCGGCATGGTGCTCGCATGGCCTCTTTCAAACAAGATAGGCAAGGGCAAGGCAATACTCTTTGGTGCGATTCTCGCCGCCGTGGGCGGCGCAATAGGCTTTATTGCTCCCGATAATTTTGTTGTCGTCTGTATATCATTTGCGGTAAAAGCACTCGGTTCCACCCCCGCAATGTACCTTTCGCTCGCACTCCTCGCCGACATCCTCGACCATCAGGAGGCCATGCACGGTTTCCGTACCGACGGCTTTACGATGACGATATACGGCGCAATCATGGCCGGCATGACGGGTATCGCCACGGGCGTCCTCAACATCACGCTCAGCGCATCCGGCTACAGCGCAGACCTCGTTTCCAGTCCCGCAATCAGGACGGCCATGACTTGGGTATTCATCGGCGGCGAAACAATCTGCTATGCACTCATTGCTCTCATCTTCATATTCATGAGCGTTGAAAAATTCACCAAGTTCGACCATCAGGCTATAGCCATGGATCAGAAGGCCAAGGCCGAAGCGGAGGGCGTTGAATACGTCGATCCCGCCGAGCGCTTAAAGCAGGAGGAGGCAGAGGCCGAAATAGCTTCCGAAGAGGCCCGCAAGGCCGAATTAAAGGCCAAGTGCGAAAAGAAGGGGCTCAACTTCGAAGAGGAAGAGGCCAAATACCAGCAAGTCCTCGCCCAAAAGCAGGCCGCAGCCGATGCCAAGAAGGCCGCAGCCGATGCCAAGAGGGCCGCGGCAGAGCAGGAAAAGGCGCAAAAGTACGAAGCCCTCAGCGAAGAACAGAAGGCCGAACTCGCCAAAAAGGAACAGGAGCGCGCAGAAAAACAGGCCAGGTTTGAAGCCGAAACTTTGAAGGAGTTCAACGAACTCAGAATGCTCAACAACAGGCCCGCGCTCGATTAACAAAGACATAGCGGAAAGACAGTTATATTTCAAATAGCCGTTTTTCCTCTGACCTCCATTCTTTTCCCTCCCCGGTTCGCCCGCTGCGGCGGGCGGCCGGCAAGGGAGGAATGCTTCAATCTGCACACCCGGTTTTTTCATTTATTCTCCTTATCTTTGCTTGTCGCAGTTCTGCGGCAAGCAACCGCAGTCAACGGCATATGCCGCAGATATAGATTTTTAAATGATAAACCTTAAAAAAGGATGACAGGCACGCCCAACCGCGTGCCTGTCATCCTTTTATTGTGCCGTGGTGCGTAGCGGTGCGGGTGTGTGTGGGTGCGCGACGTGTGGATGCGGTATATGGGAGTGCGGCGTGCGGGTTGCCGGCAGTTCGGCGAGGGGAGGGGCGGCAATCTCCGTGCGGCAACGGGCGCACCCCGGCCGCGCCAAATCTGATATTTTCGCCATTCGCCGCAAAACAAGCAGGCAAAATTTTTTTGCGTCGGCGTATTGCGGTGTAATAATTTGTCCGCGCCGATAATAGAATATCAAAAAACGGAGCGGACATGTTAAGGTATAGTTATATGACAGCGCGGGCTGCGCTGGAAGATCTCAAAACGGACGAGCACGGCCTTTCGCCTGCGGAGGCGGCGGCTCGTCTGCAAAAATACGGCCCCAATACAATAGAAAAGATAAAAAAACACAGTGTATTGACGCTTTTTCTGTCGCAGTTCGGCGACGTAATGACTCTTTTGCTCGTTGCGGCGGCGGTCATTTCGGGCGTCATAGCCTTTATCTCGCGCGATTTTTCCGATCTCACCGATACGGCGATAATAATCGTGATAATAGCTCTGAACGCCATCGCGGGGACGGTTCAGCAGTACCGGGCGGACAGGGCGATCGAAAATTTAAAAAAACTTTCCGTTCCCTCCGCGGTGGCCGTGAGGGGCGGGGAAAGCCTTAAAATTCCCGCGGCGGAACTTACCGCCGGCGACGTCGTGCGCCTTTCGGAAGGCGACGTTGTGCCCGCCGATTGCCGCATATTGTCGGCCGTGTCGCTCAGGGCAGATGAATCGCCTCTCACGGGCGAGTCGGCCCCCGTCGATAAGCATGACGGCATAATAGCCGATAGGAGAATTCCGCTCGGCGGCACATATAACATGCTCTTTGCCTCCACCAACATAGTCCGCGGCAGCGCCGTCGCCGTCGTCACGGGCGTGGGGCGCAACACGCAGATAGGCGCCATTGCCGACATGCTGGAGGGCGAAAGCAAGGGCAGAACTCCCCTGGAGCGTATGCTCAATAAGCTGGGCAGGATAATTTCGGTGTTCGTAATCGCCGTGGCGGCGGTCATATTCATATTTTCGGCGTTTGCACAGGGCGAAGTGCTGCGCTCCTTCATGACCGCCGTTGCCATAGCCGTCGCCGCCATTCCCGAAGGCCTCCCCGCGGTCGTCACCATAATAATGGCTCTCGGCGTTACCCGCATGAGCCGCATGAACGTCGTCATCCGCAAACTCAAGGCGGTGGAAACGCTCGGCTGCTGCACCTGCATATGCACGGACAAGACGGGCACTCTGACGCGCAACAAAATGGAGGTCAAGGAGCTATGGGCGTGCGGAGGGGAGCGCGGACTGCTTGCCTGCATGGTGGCCTGCAACAATTCGCGCGGCGGCGCGGGCGATCCCACCGAGGTCGCGCTGGCCGCCTGCGCGCGTAGCCGCGGGTTTAATGAGAACTTTTCAAGAGTGGCGGAAAACGCCTTTTCCTCCGAGCGCAAGATGATGAGCGTGGAGGTGAGCGGCGGCATCACATACGTCAAGGGCGCGCCCGATATACTCATAAAGCACTGCACATATATCGCAACCAACGAAAATTTCAGACCTTTAACGCAGTCCGATATAGATAATATCTCGGCGCGCAACGCAACTCTCTCCGACGGGGCGATGAGGGTGCTCGGCTTTGCCTGCAAGAGGGGGCGCGGGGAGGATGACCTTGTCTTTCTGGGGCTCGCGGGGTTGGCCGACGGCCTCAAGAGCGGCGTCAGGGAGGCGGTGGAGGAGTGCCGCCGCGCGGGCATCACAACGGTGATGATAACAGGCGACCACGCCCGCACGGCGCTCGCCGTGGCCAAACAGGCGGGCATATGTTCGGATGCTTCGCTTGTGTATTCGGGGGAACAGCTCGACGGCATGACAAAGCGCGACCGCGCCTGCGCCATCCGCCGCGGCAGGGTGTTCGCGCGCGTCACTCCGGCGCATAAAAATCTGATAGTCAAGATAAAGAAGAGCGCGGGCGAAGTCGTGGCCATGACGGGCGACGGCGTCAACGACGCACCCTCCATCAAGTCAGCGGATATAGGCGTTGCAATGGGCATAAGCGGCACCGACGTAACCAAGAGCGCGGCCGACATGGTAATAGCCGACGACTGCTTCACCACAATAGTTTCGGCCGTGCGCGAGGGCAGGCGTATCTCCGCAAACATCCGCAAGACAATCAACTTTTATCTCTCCACAAACCTTGCCGAAGTGTTGGCCATACTCATCGCCACCTTTGCCTTTGCGGGCAGCCGCTTTCTCATCTCCACGCAGCTCCTGTGGATAAACCTCATAACCGATACCTTCCCCGTGCTCGCGCTGGGCGTGGAGCGGGGCGATCTTGACGCCATGTCCCGCCCGCCGGAGCGCATGGAGAGGGCGTTGCTCGGCAGGCGGTCTCTGCTCTCGATAGTGTGTTCGGGCGTATATATATGCGGGGTAACGCTCGCCGTATATGCTGCAGCACTCAACCTTTACGGCAACGGCACCGCCACTACGATGGCCTTTGTCACCATTTCATTCTGCGAACTGTTCCACGCCTTCAACGTCCGCCGCGAACGCCGCTCGGCATTCGGCAGCGGCGCGCTCTCAAATAAAATACTGCTTGCAACAGTGTTCCTGGGCGTCGCCCTCAATGTGGCGCTGTGCGTATCCCCTCTGGCGTCGGCCTTCGGCGCCGTGCGGCTCACTGCTCCGCAGTGGGGCGTCGTGGTCGCGTCGTCGCTCTCCGTGATAGTTTTCGGCGAACTGTTCAAGCTGGCGGCAGCGGTTTTCCGCCCTAAGAGGGGAAAGGGGAGATAACGGCCGGGCTCTCTTTGCACGGCGCGCGCTCCGTAAACAACGGGGGATATATTAAAGATATCCGCGTTTTGTTGAGGATAATTGATATGTTTTGAAGGCGGCGCGGCCGCGATTGATATCGCGGCCGCGCCGCCTTTTTGCGCTCTCTTTCCTGCCGCACCGCGCATCAGATATGAAACCGCGCGGTATGGATAATATGTTTTTTGTCGCGTGCGCGCGAATGCGCGCACGAAAGGGAAAATAACGCGGCGTGAAAGTATTTGTTATTTTCTGAAATATTCTTTCGTATTTTTCGCGCAATATGTAATCTGTGCTCAAAATCTGCAAGTTGTGCAAAAGAATTGAGTTGCGGTATTCAATGGGTTATGATGAATATACGATAAATTACTTCAGGAGGGTAATAATGAATCAAGCAACAAAATCGAAAAAAACCGCTCGTTTTGTCGCTGCAACGCTGTCGGCGGCTTTATTGTTGAGCAGTGCGGCTCTCGCCAACGTCAACTATGTAAGCGCGGATGAGGGCGAACCTCTGTTCGTCTCCGATTACAGCAGCAAGGCCGAAGCGGTGCAGGCCGGTCTCGACCTCAACCTGCAGATCGCCGAAGAGGGCATGATCCTCGTCAAGAACGAAGACGGCGCTCTCCCCGTAGCCACCACGGCCGCAAAGAAGACCAAAGTGACCGTTCTGGGCTATGCCGGCGTCAATCCCAACGCAGGCGCGAGCGCCAACGGCGGCGACTCTTCGGCGGGCTCGGCTATCGCGCTCGAAAACGTTTACGGCAGTCTCGAACAGGCCAATTACGAGCTCAATCCCATCGTCAAGGCTCAGTATGAGGCGTGGAACAAGATGGCGGATGCCGAAGGCAACCTCATAGCTGCCTCTGATTCCGCAATAGCCAATCTTTCGGGTGCAGACAGCTTTGGCGAAAAATCGAAGGGTTGGACTAACCTCGATGAATACAACACGGCGTTCGTAGTGCTCTCCAAGGGCGCAAACGCCACGGGCTCCGGCGAGGGTGAGAGGGTGCACTCCCTTCAGCTCGACGACGAGCAGTTCGAACTCGTAGACTACGCCGTGGAAAATTTCGACAAGGTTGTAGTTCTCGTCAACAGCTGCACGCCCATAGAACTCCAGGCAATAAATAACAACGCCGGCGTGGACGCCATCCTCATGATAGGCGAACCGGGCGACAACGGCTTTGCCGCGCTCGGCAAGGTGCTCAACGGCACCGTCAATCCTTCCGGCCGCCTCACCGATACCTGGGCGGTGGATTTCACAAAGAATCCTTCCTATGTCAACTTCAATGCGGCTACCGGCAGCGACGTCATGGGCGCAGGCAACCCTTGGGGCACGGACGGCAACGGCCAGCAGGTAGGCTACACCAAATACACCGTCAACGGCGAAGAGGTGGATACCTGGGCGGTCGGCTACGAAGAGGGCATCTACGTAGGTTACCGCTGGTACGAAACGGCCTATACCGAAATTGAAAACGGCAACTACGCGCCCGCCGGCTATGCAGACGCCGACGACTGGTATGCAAAGAGCGTCGTATATCCCTTCGGCTACGGCATGTCCTATACGACTTTCAACTGGGAAGTCTTCCCCGTTCAGGCCGACGGCGCTATAGAAAAGGGCGACACCCTCGTCTACGACGTAAGAGTTACCAACACGGGCTCCGTTGCGGGCAAGGAAGTAGTCCAGCTCTACTACACCGCTCCCTACACAAAGGGCGGCATAGAAAAGGCTGCCGTCAACCTCGGCGACTTTGCAAAGACGGATATCCTCGCTCCCGGCGAGAGCCAGGTCGTAAGGCTTCAGATAGCCGTCAACGACATGGCCTCCTACGACGAAGTCACGGATAAGACCTATGTGCTCGACGCGGGCAATTACACCATCAACATCGCCGAAGACGCACATGCGGCGGCTATGGGCGCCGAGGACAACTATACGTATAACCTCGCTGCCAAGGCGCTCGTCGATACGGCCGTCACCGGCAACAAGGTTACAAACCAGCTCGACGACGTCACCGAAGGCTTCAACAAGGAATACACGGCTCTCTCCCGCGAAGATTTCGCGGCAACCATGCCCGATACTCCCGATGCGACCAGAGCGCTCACCGAGGCCGAATACGCTGAATTTGCATTTGAAAACGGCGACTTCGACGACAAGTATGCCGACGATCTCGACGTAACGTATGCAACGAGCACGGCCGGCAGAGCGGATAAGTACGAGATAATCCTCTCCGATATGATAGGCGCCGATGCCGACGATCCCCGCTTTATGGAGATGGTCGAACAGCTCACCATAGAAGAGATGGTAGAGTTCATCAACGGCGGCGGCTTCCACTCGCTCGCAATAGACTATCTCGGCGTTCCCTATGCCCACAACACCGACGGCCCCAAGGGCTGGACGGGCTCGGGCGTTGACGGCAACGACCGCTTCAATTACTTCTCCTCCGAACCCATGATAGCGGCTACCTACAACAAGGAGCTGTTCTATGAAATGGGCAACATGATTGGCGAACAGGGCCTTTGGGGCAACAGCACGCAGGGCACCGGCATGGCATATTCCTACACCGGCTGGTACGCTCCCGGCATGAACATCCACCGCTCGCCTTTCGACAGCCGCTACACCGAGTACTACTCCGAAGATCCCGTGCTCACGGGCATGACGGCTGCAAACATCTCTCTCGGCGCAAAGGAAAAGGGCTGCTACATAACCATGAAGCACTTCGCCTTCCACAACGACGGCGGCGGCGCTGCCACCTACCGCGCGGGCGCCATCTCCGCGGACAGCAATCCCGAAGCCGGTCTCGCCGCATGGATGACCGAACAGACCGCACGCGAAATTTACCTCAAGGGCTACCAGATCTGCACCGAGGACGGCGAAGCAACTTACGTAATGGGTTCCTTCACCCGTATAGGCAACACGTGGTGCGGCGGCTCCTATGCCATTAACAAGGCCATACTCCGCGATGAATGGGGCTTCAAGGGCGCAATGGTAACGGATATAGTTCTCTATAACTCCGTCAACGCATATCAGCTCGTCACCTCGGGCGGCGGCCTCATGCTCACCGGTTTCATGGGCGGCATCTACCTCGACGCGGCGGCAATCAACGCCATGGAAGAGGGCAAGACTAAGGACGTCATCATCTACGGTATGCAGCAGAGCATAGCGCAGAACCTCTACATGGTTGCCAACTCCAACGCCATGCAGATCCCCAAGGGCGCAAAGGTCGTTTACAACCCCACAACAAAGAACGAATTCGACGAAGACGTCGAACTCACCCTTGCAGATGCAAAGCAGGGCGAGGCTTACACTTCCGTAAACATCGCCGTTGCCACGTACAACACCAACTATAACTACGACAGAGATATCACCTACACCGTGACCGGACTTCCCGCAGGGCTTACGTTCAACGCTCAGACGGGCGTAATCTCCGGCACTCCCACCATGGCGGGCGACTTCGAAGTGGTAGTCACGGCCTCCGCCGAAGGCTACGAGAGCGCAACCCACGTGTTCGATCTCACCGTCGAGGCTGCGGAAGAGGAGGAACCCGATCCCGCGCCCGGGCCCGATACCGATCCCGAACCCGAACAGCCCGAAGAAGAGGGCGGATGCGGCTCCTTCATAGGCGGCATAGCAGCCTTCGCGGCGGCAGTTCCCGTAATCGCGGCAGCAGCCTATATCCGCAGAAAGAGGTCGTAATATCCCGTCTTGAATGAGGGATAAGTCATCTCAAAACATGTTCCCGCCCCGCCGCACGGGCGGCGGGGCGGGTAAAAAAAGTAAAGATAACCCTAAGTAAGCTGCGGCCATGCCGCAGCTACGGGCTTATAGCCAAATTTTTGTAACTTAAAGGAGTCATACTGCAATGAAATTATTAAAAAAACTCTTCCCGGCCGTAGTCGCCCTGTGCATGGTAGGTTCGGTTTTCGCGTTTGCGGCCTGCGGCGAGGGGAACGAAGATAAAGGCAATAACAATAACGATAACAACCAAAACAACGAGCAGGAAGATCCTACCCCTTCCGAAGGCACAAATTTAAAGTTTGAAGCCGAACACACGGACGTATCCGAGCTTTTGGGTTTCGGCCCCTCCGGCTCGCCCGTAGGCCTCGGCCTCATTCAGAGGAACGCCTCCGCCAGCGGCGGCGCATACCTCGCCTACATGGGCGAAGACAGCCCCGTAACCTTCACGCTCACCGCCTCGGCCGAAGTCACCGGCGCGCTCCGTTTAAGGGTGGGCAGCAATTCCCTCGGCACGTGCTCGTGGAATCCCCAGTCATTGATAATAACGGTCAACGATACGCCCGTAAACTATACCGCGTTTGAAACTTCCAACGGCGACGGGCAGAACTTCAAGACCGTCCTCATCGGCGACGTCACGCTCAACGAAGGCGAAAACGAGATAGTCATCGTCGCAGGCGACAACAAGTATCTCAACAACCTTCCCTCGGCTCCCTCGCTGGACTATATCATGCTCACCACAACGTCCTCGGCGACGGTGGAAATGGAGTATTTTGCAAACGGCATAGCCTAACGGCTTTTAAAATTTCAAGAGGTAATCAGGCATGAAATTTATCTGGAAACACCTCGCAACGCGCGTGTGGATGATCGTCTCCGCAATATTGCTGGCGCTGGTCATTGCCATAACGTGCGTGCTCACAACCGTTCCCATCGTCGGCAACTCGCTGTCGCTGGTGTTCGGCGGCGAACGCGCCAACATTGTCGAAGACCACAGGGACGAGCTGTACGACAGGGAATTCAAGAGCAAGGATGAAGCCCGCGCCGCGGCCGAAGACTTCGTGATCGAAGTCGAAAAGGAGGGCGCCATCCTCCTCAAGAACGAAAACGGCGCTCTGCCCCTCGCGGGGCAATCCCCCGCCGTGTCCGTATTCGGCAAAAATTCCGTAAACCTTGTCTACACGGGTTCGGGTTCGGCAAACTCTTCGGGCGGCGCAAACAAGACGCTGTACGAAAGTCTCGAAGCCGCGGGCATAGTATATAATCCCACCCTCAAATCCTTCTACGAAAATTCCTCCCGTTCGGGTGCGGGGCGTCCCGCCAATCCCGGCATGAATTCCGGTCAGCGCATCTCCGGCTTCGGCGTGGGCGAAACTCCCGTCGCGTCCTACGGCGGCGACATAACTTCCTCATACGCCGGTTACGACGACGCCGCAATAGTCGTCATCTCCCGTATCGGCGGCGAGGGCTGGGATCTTCCCCGCACCATGCTCACCTCGTTCGGCGGCGAGCCCATGGAGGAGGCAGCCTCAGCGGACAGCCATTATCTCGAACTCACCAGGCACGAAACCGACCTCCTCAACCATGTAAAGTCCCACTTCGATACCGTCATAGTCCTCCTCAACACGGGCACAACCATGGAGATGGGGGCGATCCAGAACGACGAGGGCATAGACGCGGTGCTGTGGATGGGCTATCCCGGCGCCACGGGCGTAATGGCCATAGGTCAGCTCCTCAGGGGCGTGGATGAAAGCGGCGCCGAACTCAGCCCTTCGGGCTACACGACGGATACGTGGGCGGCCGACTTCACGGCCGATCCCTCGTGGTACAACTCCACGATCTATGATCCCGCCTGGAAGCTGGGCGACAGGGCGGCGGAAGGCCACGGCAACCGCTATCTCTACCGCAACAAGGACGGCGAACTCAGGGAATCCTTCTACGCCTTCGTCAACTACGAAGAGGGCGTGTATGTGGGCTACCGCTACTGGGAGACGCGCGCCTATGAGGAGCTGCAGGATGATCCCGCCTCCACATGGTACGCCGAAAACGTAATATATCCCTTCGGCTACGGCCTCTCTTACACCACGTTCGAGTGGGACGTTACCTTTTCTGCGGCCGACGGCTCGGCCATAAACGGCGACAGCACGATAACCGCTCAAGTCACCGTCACCAACACGGGCGACTATGCCGGCAAGGACGTAGTCCAGCTCTATTACACCGCGCCCTACACGGCGGGCGAAATAGAAAAACCCTACGTCGTTCTGGGCGACTTTGCAAAGACGCCCACCCTCTATCCCGCCGATCAGGCAGGGGAGGATAAACCGAACAGCTGCACGCTCACCCTCACGATAGACGTGCGCGACATGGCCTCCTACGACTATGCCGACAGGAACAAAAACAATAACAGCCGCTACGAACTCGATGCCGGCGATTATTCCGTCAGCATACGTTCGGACGCGCATACTGCCGAGGCAACCGCAACCTACACGCTTAAAGACGACGTAATCTACGCCACCGATACGGACGCGCGCGGCAACGAGGCGACTATAGAAAACCGCTTCGACGACGTCAGCGCGGGACTGGACGGCGACTGGACTTACGATTCCTTCGTAAAGCGCAGCGATTTTGCCGGCACACTTCCTTCGGGCTATATCTCCGAAGAGGAGCGCACCCTCACCGACGAGCAGAAGGCGGCCCTCGATAAGAGCGCCAACTCCTTCGACTACACCGATTCGGACGAGGGCAAGCCCTGGCAGGTGACGGGCGAAGGGCCCTCTGCCACGCCCGTGGATAACGGCCTGTCCCTCAGGGATATGCTGTACGATGAAAAGGGCGAATATGTGGGCAAGGTTGACTTCGATGATCCCCGCTGGGAAGACCTTCTGGATGAGATCCCCCTTGCCGAAATGAAGGAACTTGTGGGCTACGCCGCCTTCCGCACGGGGCCCGTGGACGGCATAAACGGCGTCGTCGCCAAGCCCGCCACCACCGATTCGGACGGCCCTTCGGGCTTCACCAGTTTCGTCAGCGATTCGGTAATCAACGGCACGTGCTCCTATCAGGGCGAATGCGTCATGGGCGCTACGTGGAACGTAGAACTCGCGGAGAGGATGGGGCAGCTCGTCGGCGAGGAGGCCCTCGCCGGCAACGAAAAGGGCGACGGTATGCCCTACACCGGCTGGTATGCTCCCGCCGTAAACATTCACCGCTCGCAGTTCGGCGGCCGCAACTGGGAATATTATTCCGAAGACGGCCTGCTCTCCGGCAAGCTCGCCGCGGGCGTCGTCACGGGCGCGAGCGAAAAGGGCGTCGTGTGCTACCTCAAGCATTTTGCCGTCAACGACCAGGAGACCGACCGCGAATTCAACGGCATACTCGTCTGGGCCAACGAACAGGCCATGCGCGAAATTTACCTCAAACCCTTTGAAATCGCCGTAAAGGAGGGCGGGGCTTCGGGCATGATGTCCTCGTTCAACCGTATAGGCCTCACATGGACGGGCGGCAGCTACGCGCTCCTTACCGAGGTGCTGCGCGACGAATGGGGCTTCCGCGGCTCTGTCATCACCGACTACAGCATGAACCTCTACACGCAGGTCGATCTGATGATCCGCGCGGGCGGCGATCTCTTCCTCACGCAGGATACCAAGATATTTGCCAAGGCGGACGACGCAACGCAGGTGACGCTCCTCCGCAAGGCCACAAAGAATATTCTGTACAACACGGTCAACAGCAATGTCATGAGCGTGGTGGTGGACGGCTATAAACTGCCCGTATGGCAGGTCGTTCTCATCTGCGCCGACGTGGCCGTCGTAGTCGGTATCGCCGCATGGGGCGTAGGCGTAATACTCGCCGCAAAGAAGAGGGACGGGAACGCTTCGGCGCAGTGACCTCTCCTTGCAGGTAAAATTTAATAGTTAACAGTGACGGTATACTCCTCGTCCGAGGGGTATACCGTAAGCTGTTGTTTAAGGAAAAAATAATCATTCTGCCTTAAAAGGCCTTCAGTGCGGAGGCTTTGCGGCACGCAGGACATACGGAGGGAAACATGCTGAATATAGCTATTGTCGAGGACGACGCCGCCGATGCGGAGTTGCTCATGCGGCATATAAAAAAATACGAAAAGGAGACGGGCACGGCCGTAAAAGTGCAGGTGTTTGAAGACGGCGAACTCTTTCTGCTCAATTACAAGACGCACTATGATATCGCATTCATGGATATCAAGCTCGTCGGGATAGACGGAATGGAGGCCGCCCGCAGACTGCGCGCCATCGACCAGGAGATAGTCATCGTCTTTGTCACCAGCATGGCGCAGTACGCCATCAAGGGTTACGAAGTCGATGCCTGCGATTTTGCCGTAAAGCCGCTCACATATGCGGATTTTTATATAAAGATGCGCAGGGCGGTAAAGCGCGTAAAGCGGGACGAAGGGGATATCGTAACGGTCAAAACCCCCGGCAATATAGTCAAGTTATCCGCCTCATCTGTCTATTATGTGGAAGTCATCAAACACGATCTCATCTGGCACACGGTGAGCGGGGAGATAAAGTCCCACGGCACCATGCGCGAGGTGGAGGAGATGCTCCGTCCCTATTCGTTCTACAGGGTGCACCACAGCTATCTCGTCAACCTCAACTATGTATTTGCCGTCCGCGGCGATATTATAACCGTCAACGACGCGCAGATAAAGATAAGCCGTGCCAAGAAGCCGGAATTTATCAAGGTGTTCGCGCAGTTCGCCAGAAAGAGGTGAGGGGATGGATGCTCTTTTCATAGTGGAGGAGTGGCGCTTTATTCTAGAGCTGTTGTGCGCCGAATTCATATTCGTCACGCCGTCGGCTCCGAGGCGGCCGAAGTTCGCGCTGCGCGTCATCGCGGGCACGGCGGTGTGCATGGGCGTCGCCCTCCTCTATTGGTTCGTGCAGGGGGCGCAGTTTGCCTCCTACGGGCTTTTGCAATTTGCCCACATAAGCTGGTACATATTTATGACGGGCTGTTCGCTCGCCTGCATAATTTTCTGTTACCGCATCTCCTTTGGCTGGCTGCTCTTCTGCGGCATAGCCGGCTATTCGCTCCAGCATGTAGAATATGTCGGCGTCAACGAAATCTTCGCCCTGGGGCTGTGCCCGCAGATACTCGGCAATATCCCGGCATATATCGCCGTCATCGTGTGCACCTATGCCGTCCTCTGTCTGTGCGCGGCGCTCATATTCCGCCCCAAGCTCAAAGCTCTGGGCGATATCCCCTTTGCCAAAAAGCCGGTTGCGCTCTGCTTTTACAGCCTGCTCCTGGCCATGCTCATCGCCTCGGCGTTTATGGCGCAGCTTCTCTTCTACAACGGCGGCGGAAAACCCGTGCACAATCCCAATTACGTTGCAGGCATAGCCGATATTTTCAACTGCGTCTTTGTGCTTATAATCATGTACGCCTCCTTAAACGTGCGCGAACGGGACAGGCGTAATGACATAATAAACCAGATGCTCATCGCCTCCGCCGAAAGTTACCGCATAAAGAAGGAGACGATAGATATCATAAACAGCAAGTGCCACGATTTAAAGCATCAGATAGGCGCGCTGCGCACCCTCTCGCCCGAAGAACAGCAGTCGCGCATAGGCGAAATCGAAAAACGCATAATGTTCTATGATCTCTCCGTGGATACGGGCAACGAGGTAATTAATACCATCATCTCCGAAAAGATGCTCTACTGCACGGAAAACAACATAAGGCTGTATGTCAGCGGCAACGGCAATAAACTGGACTTTATGGATCCGATAGACCTGTTCACCCTTCTCGGCAACGCGCTGGATAACGCCGTGGAGAGCGTGATGCGTTTCGATTCGGGGGACAGGCGCGTAATCAATTTTGCCATGGAAGAGCAGGGCGACATCATGCTCATCCGTACGGATAACTATTACGAAGGCGAAATATCCTTTGTCAACGGTCTGCCGCGCACCAGCAAGGGCGATAATTATTATCACGGCTTCGGACTTTCAAGCATACGCAAGATTGCCGAAAAGTACGACGGCGGCATCTCCATAGGTACGGACGGAGGTATATTCACTCTGCAGATAGTTCTCCCCGTGCCCGCCGCCGAAGACCGGCTAAATGCAGAAGAATAAGGGCCGCGCCCGTTACGGGCGCGGCCGGCTTTTTGCAACGATAATTGTAAGAGGTTAATTTTTCATGCGTTCCCTAAAAGCGAGTTTAACCATTACCTGTCGTAATAAATAAAGGCAATGTTTGATAGAACCCGAGGTGTGTCATCTTGAGCGCAGTCGAAAGATCTCAAAGTTTGGGTAAGTGCGGAAGTATTATTTGAATAAACCCTTTCGGCCTGCGGTGCAAGCCACTTCCCCTTTGCAGGG
>CALVLX010000131.1 GCA_944341195.1 uncultured Clostridia bacterium | reverse complement strand
TCGACGTAATGATCACCACGCCCGACATGATGGGCGTCGTCGGCCGCATCGGCCGTATCCTCGGCCCCAAGGGCCTGATGCCCAACCCCAAGAGCGGCACCGTCACCATGGACGTCGTAAAGGCCGTAAAGGAAGTTAAAGCAGGTAAGGTTGAATACCGCCTTGATAAGACGGCTATCATCCACTGCCCCATCGGCAAGAAGTCGTTCGGAGCCGAAAAGATTTCCGAAAACTTCACCGCCCTCATGGATGCCATCGTAAAGGCCAAGCCCGCCACGGCAAAGGGACAGTATGTAAAGAGCGTAACGCTCACGTCCACCATGGGCCCCGGCGTAAAGGTCTATTACAACAAGGGTTAAATAAAAATAAAAAGCTCCGTCTCCGGAGCTTTTATTTTTTTGCCGTCATCGCCTTTGGCGCTGTGCGGCGGACTCACGTCCGCCGCACAGCGTTTTATCGCAAGGGCGGGGCGAAAATCAACTTTTGCGTTTTCAGACGGACTTTGTTGTTTACAATAATAGTAAAAAGTGCTATACTATATTACGGCAGGCGCCCCGTCTTTTTGCGGCGGTTGCGCCCGCAGGGAAAAAATCCATCGCAAAAGGGTGAATCGAAATAGATGTTAGAACTTAAAGATATTTGCTTCGAGGTTGAAGAGGACGGCCCCAAGACCATTGTCAGCGGCGTCAATCTCACCGTCGGCGACGGCAAGTTCGTCGTCATAACCGGCCCCAACGGCAGCGGCAAGTCCACGCTTGCAAAGATAATTGCCGGCATACAGCAGCCTACGTCGGGCAGTATACTTCTGGACGGGGAGGACATAACCGGGCTCTCCATAACCGGGCGCGCCCAAAGGGGCATAGGATATGCCTTTCAGAACCCCGTCCGCTTCAAGGGCATAAGGGTAAAGGATCTCATCCGCATAGCCGTAGGTGCCGATATATCCGTCACCGAAGCGTGCAATTACCTCTCCGAAGTGGGGCTGTGCGCCCGCAACTATATCGACCGCGAGGTCAACGCCAGTCTCTCCGGCGGCGAACTCAAGAGGATAGAAATCGCCACCGTTCTCGCCCGCAGGAGCAGGATAGCCGTGTTCGACGAACCGGAGGCGGGCATAGATCTGTGGAGCTTCGGCAACCTCATCGAAGTTTTCGAGCGTATGCGCTCGGCCAACTCGGCAAACTCCATTCTCGTCATCTCCCATCAGGAGCGCATTTTAAATATCGCCGACGAGATAGTCGTTCTCACGGGCGGCAGGATAACGGCCCACGGCGCGCGGCAGGAAATTCTGCCCTCCATTTTAGGCACGGGCGCCGCGGTGGACGTGTGCGAAAGGATGGGCGGCAGGTCGTAAGATGCGCCGTAGGGGCGGGGATATGCCCCGGTCAACGCGCAATGCCGCCTGCGGCGGCGAAAAGTTTTACCGCACGGCCCGGCCGCGCGGTCATTGGAGATATATTTATGGATGAAATACAAAAAAGAATACTTTCCGAAGTTGCCGATCTTCACGGCGTGCCCGAAGGCGCATACAACATCCGCGTCAACGGCAGGAGCGAAGCGCGCAGCTCCACGGCAAATATAGAGATAACTTCCAAACAGGACGTCTCGGGCATAGATATCCGCATAAAGGACGGCACAAAAAATCAGAGTCTGCACATTCCCGTAGTGCTCAGCAAGAGCGGCCTCAAAGAGACCGTATATAACGACTTCTACGTCGGCGACGACTGCGACGTGGTCATAGTGGCCGGCTGCGGCATAGATAACTGCGGCGGGCAGGATTCGCAGCACGACGGCATTCACCGCTTCTACGTGGGCAAAAATTCAAAGATCAGGTATGTGGAAAAGCATTACGGCGCGGGCAGCGGTACGGGCAAGCGCATACTCAATCCCGTCACCGAGGTGACTCTCGGCGCAAACTCCTTCATGGAGATGGAGATGGTGCAGATAAAGGGCGTCGATTCGACCGTCAGGGAGACGAAGGCCGAACTCGCGGAGGGCGCAAAGCTCGTCGTTCACGAGCGCCTCATGACGCACGGCGAACAGAGCGCGATAAGCACTTACGACGTGCAGCTCAACGGCGAAGGCTCGGATGCGGATATAATTTCGCGCTCGGTGGCCAGGGACAAGTCCTATCAGCGCTTCGATGCCAGGCTGGCCGGCAACGCCCCCTGTGCGGGACACAGCGAGTGCGATTCGATAATCATGGATGAAGCGTGCATCTCCGCCATTCCCCGCCTGGATGCAAACAACGTCGATGCGGCCCTCATTCACGAGGCGGCCATAGGCAAGATCGCCGGCGAACAGATAATAAAACTCATGACTCTCGGACTCACCGAAAAACAGGCCGAAGAGCAGATAATCAACGGCTTCCTTGCATGATATGTGAGGGGCAATCCCTCTTTAGGCGCCCGGATATCCCCGGGCGCCGTTCATATAATCGCGTTAAAATACCGCCCGCGGCGATCGCCGCGGGCGGTAGTCTTTTCCTTGCGGAAATGTACTATTGTGCGTTTTGTTCGGCGGAAGTTTCTCCCTCTCCGGAAGTCTCCCCGGCGTCTGCGGCGCCGTCCGCCGCGATGCTCTCCGCAGGGCAGGTCTTGAGGGGTAGTTCTCTGCTGTACAGCACCTTTAAAAGTATGGGCGTGAGTATGGAGGAGACGAGGATGAGCAGCACCGTCATTATCATGAATTCGCCGCCCAGCGCGTGGTCGCCCAGCCCGACCGAAGCGTCCGTCACGGCCTGCGTCACTATCAGGGCCACTTCGCCGCGGGCCATCATGCCCACGCCGCCTATGGCGCTCTCCCTCATGTTGTAGCCGAATGCTTTGGCAACTGCGCCGCAGCCGATTATCTTACCTATGAGCCCCATCAGCACGGCCAGGAATGCAAAGAGTATTATCGTGCCGCCTACGCCGCTGAAATCTATGTTGCTTATGCCTATGTTGGCAAAGAACACGGGCGCGAATATGGTGTATGTGTTTACGTTTATTTTGGAATCGACGTATTCGCTGGAGCGGTGCACGGTGGCGAGCACTATGCCGGCGAGGAAGGCGCCCGTTATGTCGGCCACGCCGAACACCTCCTCCGCAACCCAGCTGTATATAAAGCATACAACGAGGGAGAAGATGGGCAGCCTATGGGTGTGGGGCCAGTTCTTTTCAAGCCATCTGAAGAGCGCGTTCACGCCGAATCCGGCAAGTATGGCAATGATAAAGAAGGCTATTATCATTATTATGGTGCCGTATATGGTCGATTTAAATGCGTCGAAGGCGTTGTCCGAAACTACGTTGCCCGAACGCGCGATGCTCGTTACTATCGAAAGCACCACAATGCCTATAACGTCGTCTATTACTGCGGCCGAAACTATCGTTGTGCCCAGCTTTGTGTTTATCTTGCCCAGCTCCTTGAGCACCGAAACGGTTATGGCCACGCTGGTGGCAGTGAGTATGGTGCCTATGAATATGCAGCGGTAGATGTTTGCCGGGCCCAGCCCGATGTCGCCGAAGGGCAGACTGATGACGAGCCCCAATACAAAGGGTACGGCAACGCCAGCGCAGGCCATGAGTATGCTGGCAAGCCCCGTGTTTTTTATGTCGTTCAGGTTGGTCTCAAGCCCGGCGGAAAACATTATCAGTATTACGCCTATCTTGGAAAAGACGGATACCGTCTCGTTTGCGCCCACCGCGCCTTCGAGCGCGAACAGCGCCTGATATGTGCCGGCTTCAACGGCCTCTTCAAAACCTATCAGCGTAACGCCGCAGAACTGGCCGAATACCGCAGGGCCCACAAATATGCCCGCGATGATAAAGCCCAGAACTTCGGGCAGATGTATCCTGCGGAACAGCAGGCCGAACAGCTTTGTAGCCAGCAGAATTACGGCAAGAATTATGACGTATCCCAAGGGATGGTCAATGAGGAATACCATAAAATTCTCCTTTTGTGAAATTTGTGCAGAAATTTAAAACTTCCGCACATTATTATATCACCCTTGTCCTCCCGTGTTAAATCTTTTTGAGCGTTCGGTGAAAGTTTTTAAAAATATTGTCTTTCGTCCGCCGGGTTTTGTGTGCCGAAAATAGAGGGCGGCGGCAAAGATGCCGCCGCCCGGGCGCGTGCCGCCCCCGCCGTTATATTTTGTATACGTTTATCGTGGCGCCCGTGTACAAAAACTGTCCGCCGGAGGATACAACGCTCACCGTCGCGGGCGCGTCCGTCACGTTTACTATGGTTGCGGCCGTCATGTGGCGCGAATCACTTGCCGAAGAAAACTGCGCCGTGCCCGCTCCGCCGTTCAGCGTCTGTCCGTTGAGCGATATGGTGGCGATGTCGGCGGCGGGATAGGTCGTCGTGCCCGTCGGCGCAACGTTGGCCGAAAATTGCACATAGTAAGTCCCCGTGGCGGAAATCGTCACGTCGCCGCTGCCCGCGGTGTGCGATATGTCGCTTCCCGCAATATCGCCGTTTGCGTCGAACGTCACGGCTCCGCCGTCGCCCACGGGTTGCGCGGGCACTGAATACGCGCTCAGCGCCTGCGGCCGGCTCTCTCCTGCCGGCCCTGTTGCCCCTGTTACGCCCTGAATACCTTGAGGCCCCGTTGCCCCGGTCGGGCCTGTCGCTCCCTGTATACCCGTTGCCCCTGGTGCACCCTGTATGCCCTGCGGGCCTGTCGGGCCCCGGGGAATGACAAAGTCGAAAACGGCGGAGGAGGGAGTGCCTGAATTTGTCACGGCTGCCTGCGTGCCGGGATCACCCGTGGTTACTGTGCCAACGCTTACGCTTGCACTCTCGCCTGCCGCCCCGGTCACGCCCTGGATACCTTGAGGGCCTGTTGCGCCGGTTGCTCCGGTCACACCCTGGATACCCTGAGGCCCGGTCGCTCCGGTCACACCCTGGATACCCTGAGGGCCCGCCGCCCCTGTTGCGCCTTG
>CALVLX010000130.1 GCA_944341195.1 uncultured Clostridia bacterium | reverse complement strand
CTTTTAAGTTTAATGACACTTTTTGCGGGCTGCGCGAAGGATCCGTATAAGGATTATGTGGCCTGCGGCTTGGAAGTTAATGAAATGCCTTTCGATACCGAAAATGAGAAAAATTGGTCTTTCGGGTTTGGAAAGGCGGCAATTTTTACCGATTATCAATCCTATTCGGAGTATGATTTTTACCTTGATTATACTGAAGAATATTTTGAATTTAACAACTTACTTGTGTGTGCAGTAAGTTGTTGTTCATCAGACCGAATGGAATTTTGCGAAATTTTGCAGCATGAAGGGAAGTTGTATCCGCTGTTCTACCGTGCCGAAATAAAAGACGGCGAACCTGTCACGGACGATTTCATCGTTTTATCCTTCTGCGCGGAAATATCTAAAAGCGATAATTACAGTTGCGGCGAAGTAATTTATAGATACAGATAGAAAAATCGTTTTATAGAAAAAAGTTGTATAACAGGAAGCGGAGCGGGTTTACCCGCTCCGCTTCCTGTATATAACTAAAAATGCCGTGCTTTTAAAACCGTGCCTGCGCCATGGGGCGGAAATAAGGGGGGGGATTATCCTATAATGTCGCCCAATACGTCCGTCATGTCGTATAATCCGCTCTTTTTCCCAGCCAGCCACTTTGCCGCCTTTATTGCCCCCGCGGCGAATACGCGCTTGGAGCGCGCCGAATGTGCAAGGGTTATAATCTCGTCCTCGCCGGCAAACATCACCTCGTGTTCGCCCACTATGGTGCCGCCGCGCACGGCGTGAATGCCTATCTCGTCGCCACGCCTGCCGATTATTCCGCTCCGCCCTTCAACGTATTCGCGCTTCTTATCCAGCACCTCGTTTATTCCGTCGGCTAGCATCAGCGCCGTTCCGCTGGGCGCGTCCACCTTTTTGTTGTGGTGACGCTCAATTATTTCTATGTCAAAGTTTTCCCCCAGTGCGGCCGCGGCCTTCTTTGCCAGCCCCACCAAAAGATTTACCCCCAGCGAAAAGTTTGCAGTTTTGAACACCGCCGTCTTTTCGGCGGCCTTTTTTATGTCCTCAAGCTGTTCCCCGGTGTAGCCCGTCGAAGCCAGCACGGCCGGCACGCCCTCTCTTACGGCGTAACCGAGCTCCCCTTCGAGGGCGGCGGGGGAGGAGAAGTCTATTATCACGTCGGGCTTTTCCTTCACCTTGTCAAAGGAGTCGTAAACGGGCACTTTGCAACCTTCGGGGACGCGGACGTCCACGCCGCACACCACCCGGGCTTCGCCGTCATTCGCTAAAAGTTCGCATATGTTGGCGCCCATTCTGCCGCCTATTCCGCATACGAGTACTTTAATCATAACTTCACCTTTCTTATTCCCGCGGCCTTAATGCAGGCCTTCATCAGCTCTTTGTGTCCTTCCTCCAGCTCGGTGAGCGGAGCCCTGGGAACGCCCGCGTCCAGCCCTATCATGTTGCAGCCCGCCTTTACGGGGATGGGGTTGACTTCTGCAAAGCAGGCGTCGATAAAGGGCAGCAGTTTTTCGTGTATTCTGTTGGCTCTTTCCAGATTGCCCCTCTTTACGGCGGAAACTATGTCCTTTATCTGCTTGGGCGCAATGTTGGAGGCCACCGAAATGACTCCCGCGCCGCCTATGGCCAGGATGGGTATGTTCAGGTTGTCGTCGCCCGAATACAAGTCCATGCGGGGGCGTATGCGGCGCATGGTCTCGCAGATCTGCTCCATGTTGCCGCAGGCCTCCTTTATGCCGGCCATGTTTTCTATGTACGAAAGTTCTTCGGCCGTCGCGGGCAGTATGTTCACGCCCGTGCGCCCCGGCACGTTGTAGGCGATGACGGGAAGGGAGGTGGCGGAGCATATGGCCCTGTAGTATTC
Organism: uncultured Clostridia bacterium; assembly: GCA_944341195.1. Taxonomy (GTDB): domain Bacteria; phylum Bacillota; class Clostridia; order Christensenellales; family Borkfalkiaceae; genus Coproplasma. The sequence continues at coordinate 29,100 of CALVLX010000130.1, read as the reverse complement.
GACTATGCCCTTTTGTGTGCACTTGTTGTAGTAGGGGGTGACTGCCAGAATGCCGTCGGCGCCCAGCTCTTCGGCGCGCCGGGTGGCCTCCACGGCCTTTGCCGTGTTGTTGCTGCCCGTGCCGAATATGAGTTTGGCTCTGCCGCGCGTGTGTTCGGCGGCGAATTTCATCACGGCGACTTTTTCGTCCTCCGTCATGGTGGCGGGTTCGCCCGTCGTGCCCAGAACTACCAGCGCGTCTGTGCCGCCGGCTATCTGGTATTCGATCATTCTCGCAAACGATTGGAAGTTCACGCCCTCTTGAGCGAAAGGCGTTATCATGGCCGTTGCACTGCCGTTAAAGAAATTTTTCATAATAAATAACCCCCTGAAAAGTTGTAAAAATCAGTCAAAATACCCCTTGGCTGCGAGCAGTTCGGCAAGAAGCACCGCGCCTCCCGCCGCGCCGCGCAGGGTATTGTGCGAAAATCCTATAAATTTATAGTCAAAGAGGCTGTCCGCCCTCAGTCTGCCCGCGCACACGGCCATGCCGCGCTCTACCATTCTGTCCAGTTTGGGCTGGGGCCTGTCGGCCTCTTCAAAGTAGTGTATAAACCTTTCGGGGGCGGAAGGCAGCTTCAGTTTCTGCGGTTCGCCCTCGTAAGCGCGCCATGCTTCGAGTATCTCCCCGGCCGTGGGCTTTTGCTCAAACGATACAAAACATGCCGCAGTATGCCCGTCCGAAACGGGTACGCGCAGGCACTGTGCCGTGATCGCGGGGGCGTCGGCCAAAGCTATTTCGCCGCCCTTTACATGTCCCCAGATCTTTAAGGGCTCTCTTTCGCTCTTTTCCTCCTCGCCGCCGATGTAGGGAATTATGTTGTCTATTATTTCGGGCATCGTCTCAAAGGTCTTGCCTGCGCCCGATATGGCCTGATAGGTCGTCACCGCCGCGCACTTTATGCCGAATTTCTTCAAGGGGTGGAGCAGGGGCACGTAGGACTGCAGCGAACAGTTGCTCTTTACGGCGATAAATCCGCGCTTAGTGCCCAGCCTCTTGCGCTGTGAGGATATTACTTCCAGATGATCGGCGTTTATTTCGGGTATTACCATGGGTACGTCGGGCGTAAAGCGGTGAGCCGAGTTGTTGGATACTATGGGGCACTCCGCCCGCGCATATGCCTCTTCCAACGCCTTTATTTCGTCCTTTTTCATGTTGACGGCGCAGAAGCAGAAGTCCACCGAAGAGGCTATCTTCCGCATGTCCGCCGCGGCGTCCATCACCACCATGTCCGCAAACTTTTCGGGCATGGGTTCGGCCATGTGCCAGCGCCTGACGGCGTCCCTGTATTTCTTGCCCGCGGAAGAGGAGGAGGCGGCCAGCGCCCCCACTTCAAACCAGGGGTGATCCTTCAAAAGCAGGGCAAAGCGCTGCCCAACCATGCCGGTGGCGCCTATTATGCCTACGGTGTATTTCTTCATAATCTATTCTCCGTTAAAAAAATTTGTTACTTTTTTGTCGTCCGTCCGCCCCGCCTCCGGCGCGGCGGAATAAAATCGGCGGAAAAAAATATATACGCGGCGCAATGCGCGCCGCGTATGGTACATTATTTTCAGTACAATGCAGATAGCGCAACACTCATCGTGACAGTCGCGCCGATGTTCTCGTGCGCGCCCAGCGGAACCAAGGCAAAGCCCGCTTCGGCGGTGACGCCCTTTCTCCGCAGGTATAAGCCGTCGCCTTAAAACGTCAACCCTGCGGCTACTCATGCTCGCCGCTCCTCTATTCAGCAAACAAATGATACCACATGCCGCCGCAAAAGTCAAAGAAAATTATATTAAAATGTAAATTTATGGCCGTATGCGCCCGCAGTTCCGTCTGCCCGAAGGCGGAGGCAAATAAATTTTATTTTCTCTGCTTAAATTTAATTGAAATATTCTCCCGATTAATGTATAATGATATCAAAGCGCGGCACGCGCTCCGCGCGCGTGCATAATTTTATTTTCAAGGAATTTATATGGCAGAATCTAGATTGCAATCGCTTGTCGGCAACGACATGGCCGATGATTACGTCCGCACATACGCACCCAAGAGCAGGTGGAGCGACGCATGGTCTCTCTTCAAGTCTAACTTCGTCAAGTTCGTCATCATCAACGTGCTCACGCTCCTCTTTTTCGTGCCCTCGATAATAGTCGTCGTCTTCCGCATATTCTATGTGGCCAATCTCGGGCTCGTCTATCCCTTCTCTTCGGGCGTCGGCATGGTCATCTACACGCCCTCCACGGTGGGCATGGCGGAAGGACTGGTGCTCTCGGCCGACCTCATCTACTATGCCGTGCTCGTGCTCACGGGATTTATCGCCTCCGTAGGGCTGTCCGGCGCGGCGTACTCCGTAAAAAAGATGATTAACTCCTACGGTCAGTTTACCGTAAAGGGCTATTTCCACGGCGTAAAGCTGTGTTACTTCAACACGCTTCTTCCCGTCGAAATGTTCATGATATTCTTCTTTGCCTCCGTGCTCGTCAGCGACTGGGCCGCCGCCGAGATAGCATACGGCGCCTCCGCCGCAGGCCCCGTCACGGCCAAGGTGTTCATAATAATCGCAACGGTCATCGTCGGCATCTTCGCGCTGTGGCTGTACGCAGTCGGCACGAGCTACAAGGTAAAGCTCAAGTATCTCTTCAAAAACTCCTTCGTCCTGCTCATGGGCACGGTCATACAGAGCGTGTTCATGGCCGGCTTTGCGCTCATTCCCGCATGGCTGATGGTAATAGGCATATATAATGTCTTTTTCCTCGTCATCGGCATACTCATCTTTATATTCATGGGCTTTTCCTTCATTCTTCTCTCCTGGCTGGCCTTCACCCAGTGGGTATTCGATTCGTTCATCGAACCGGCCATCGCCACCGAAAAGGAGGCAAGGCGCGCGCAGATGACGCCCAAACAGCTCGAAGCCGAAAAGCAGGAGGAGGCCCGTTCCGAAGCGCGCGAACTGCTCGCCGCGGGCAAGTCCGAACTCATTTCAAGGCCCATAAAGCCCATCACTGCGGAGGACGGCGTAACCGTCATTCCCTCCCGCTTCACAAGGGAGGACGTCGCCGCCGCCTCGTCCGCCCGCCGCGAAATGGAAGGTCGCGTTTCGCAGTACTTCGAAGAGCACAAAAACGACGCCAAGTATGTGGAGTACAACAAGCTCTTCGCCGATCGCGAAAAGCCCCTTTCCTCCACGGATAAGAAGGGCAAAAAGAAGAAGATCAGCTCCGAAAATCTGCTGCACTGACGCAATATGCAACCCGGCGTCCGTCACCGCGCGCCTCCGCGGCGGAGGAGAGGATCTCTTATCCCCGCGCCCGTCAGGACAAACCGCGCGCCCGTGCGCCCGCTCTCAATGCCATGAACTCATACACCGCTCTCGGACAATGGTTCGAATATCTGAACAAAGACTGCGACTATCCCTCATGGTCGCAGTATTTAATTAACAGGCTGCGTTCCTTCAACGCCGGTCTCCGCGGCGCGGATATAGGCTGCGGCAACGGCTATTTCACGCGCGCCCTGAAGAGGGCGGGCTACGACGTCTTCGGCATAGACATTTCGCCTGAAATGCTCACGCGCGCCCGGGCGATTGCCGCCGATGAGGGGCTGCGCTGTGAATTTTTACTCGGCGATATAACCAAACTTAAACTGACGGGCAAAATCGATTTCGCCACGGCGGTCAACGATTGCCTCAACTATGTGCCTCCTTCAAAGCTGCATAGCGCGTTCAGGCGCGTATATGCCTGCCTCAACCGCGGCGGAGTGTTTCACTTCGATATCTCTTCCGAATATAAGATACGCTCTGTCATCGGCGACAATATGTTCGGCGACGCGGGTGAGGACATATCCTATATGTGGTTCAACACGCCCGAAGAGGACGGCGTCACCATGGAGCTCACCTTCTTCGTGCGCGGCGGCGACGGCAGGTATTCCCGCTACGACGAAACGCACCGCCAGTATATCCACACGGAGGAGGGGGTGCAAAAGGCCCTTCTCGATTGCGGCTTTTCGGCGGTGTATACCCAGGGACATCTCGGCACGCCCGATAAGTCCGTGCGCATAAATTTTACGGCGGTAAAATAACCGGGTGAACATATGAACGATCTATTCAAAGCACTCATACTCGATAAACAGGTCTCCCTCTCCGTGCTCGACACCACCGGGCTCGTAAACAGGGCGATCGAAATACACGCATTAAGGGACGGCGAGGCCGTGCTCATGGGCAATCTGCTCACGTGCTGCGCATATATGTCCGGCTGTTTAAAGAGCAGCAGGGGCGCGGTGTCCATAACCGTCAGGGGGGCGGAGGGCGAAGGTTCGGCCTCCGTCTCGGGCGATATCAATCTGCACATCCGCGGCTGTATCAACGGCTCCTGCCGCCGCACGCTCAAGGGCGGAACGCTCACCGTAATAAAGGACGACGGGTTTTTCCGTCCCTTCGTCGGAACGTGCCCCGTGGAGAGCGACGACGTCTCCGAGATGATGACGGCTTACTTCCGCGAGAGCGAGCAGATACCCACAATGGTCTCCGTGGGCGTCAACCTGGGCGGCGACGGCAGATGTTCGGCCGCCGGAGGCGTCGTTATGCAGCTCCTGCCCGGTACCTCGGAAGAAAACGCCGAAAGGGCCCGCGAACTCATGCGCGCGTTTTCGCGCCCCGCCGACGTGCTCTCCTCGCTCGGAGCCCAAGGCATCGTGCGCAGCTGTTTCGGCGGCCTGATGGATGAAAAGGGGCTCTATCTCCTTCACCCCGACTACGTGTGCAACTGCTCGCGCGAGAAGATAGAGAGCGTGATAATGGCCGTGGGAAAGGATGAACTGCTCTCCGTCTGCAACGAGCGCGGCAACGTGTCCGTGCACTGCCATTACTGCAACACCGACTATACTTTCGATAAAGAGGATATTTTAAAATTATTCGATAAATGAACAGAGCAAAAACTTCGGGTATAGATCTCAGCGAGGACAGGCTTTTGGCCATCGCCGCGGACTATATCGATGATCACAACTACATGGGCGCGCTCAGAATGCTCAACAAGAACGCCGAACTCAACGGCAATGCCGAAGATTCGTACATGCTCTACGCCGAAGTCTACGACGACATGGGGCTGTACGAAAAGTCAATCAACGGCTGGTTCAAGTACATCGATTACACTCTGGGCTATCCCGACAGCGAACTCGGCGACGCCTATGAAGGGCTCGCGGTAAATTACCTCAACATGGGCGAAGAGGAGCTGGCCGCATTCTATTACAACAAACTGCTCGTCGAAACGGCGGCGGAACTCACCCCCGAAAACAGGCAGGATATAATAAACAGCTTCATCGTAACGCGCAAATCGCCCCTCAGGATAGCGTGGCCGCCCAGGCTCGCCGACTATTCGGGCGAGATGGAGCGCGGCGTTGGCTACATGCGGGCCGGCGAATACGATAAGGCCAAGGCCGAATTCGCCAAGGTGGACGAGGGCAACGCAAGCTATCTCTCCGCGCGCAACTACATCGCAATGTGCGATATAATAGCCGATAAGTGCGACGAAGCCGAACAGGAGTGCCTCGCCGTGCTCAGGAAGTACCCGGGGGACATACAGGCGCTCACCACGCTCGCGGCCGTAAAGAACCAGCAGAAGGACAGCGCCGAAAGCAGGCGGCTCGCCGATAAACTCCTCAACGCCGGCGCCTCTTCCACGGAGGACTTGTATAAAATAGCCACCGTGTGCTGCGAAAACGGTATGCACGAACAGGCCTACGGCCTCTTCCGCCGCATAGCGGGCGATTTGCCCTACGACAACTCCGTGCTATACTTTCTGGCCGTCTCCGCCTACAACAGCGGGCGCAAGCGCGAAAGCCTGGATGCGTTCGACAGGATACAGACCATCTATGCCGACGCCGTCACGGCAAAGTACTATTCGGATGTGGTGCGCTCCCACCTTGCTGCCGATGATACGAGCTACAGGGAGGAGCCCCTCACCTATTTCTACCGCCTGCCCGCGGAGGAGAGGGAGAGCAACGTCGAAGTGCTCTCTGCCTTCGTCAGGCTTTCGGATAAGCACGCCGCGGCGCTTGCGGAGGAGATAGACGTCACCGACTGCATACGCTGGTGCTTTGACGAAGGGGGGGACGGCGGCTCGCCCGAACTCAAACTTCTCGGCGCGGCGTGCGCCGTAAAGGCGGGGAACTGCGACGATCTTCTTCGCGACATCCTCCTGGACGCCTTTCTGCCCGATGCCGTAAAGATGCAGACTCTGGGGTTCATAGCCGAACGCAATGCCGACTGTTCCTACGGCGTGGTGGTGTGCCACGTCTACCGCAAAATCAACATTCCCGCCCTCAAGGTGGGGCGGGCAAAGCGCAAGCCATTTATCAGGGCATACGCAATGGCTGTGGCGCGCTTCTGCCTCATAGATCCCGATTACGTCTATTCCTTCAACGCTGCCGCGGCCGCACTGTATAAAAAACTCGCTCGGGAGGGCAGGCTCGCGCAGGCGGCGGATATCCCCTCGCTCGCCGCGGCGATATATTCCGTTAGCGGCGTGGACGATGATTCCCCCGATGCAACAAAGGTGTGCGAACTCTTCGGCGCGCAGCGCGATAAATACGATATATTAATGGGTTAACGACATGAAACTTTATGATTTCGACGGCATGTTCGAAGAAAAACTTGCAGATTATATAAGGCGCAATCCACGCGGCTACACCGAAAAACAGTGGGAGGACGTCATTCCCTCCCTGTATGCAAAATTCGGCGATACGGTCATTAAATCCATCGGCAAGACGCCCAACGAGTATTACGGCGGTCAGAGCGACGGGGAACTGCTTTCAACCCTCCTCGCCCACATCGCAAAGGGAGTGCCCGTCAGCGAATTTTTGTGTTCGGCCATAGAAAAGCGCAACATGGAGGATGCGCTCATACCTCTTCTGGACGGCGGGGAGGACGAGGCGACATACGCCCTCAATCTCCTCGGCGCAAACAAGAAGGCCCTGCCCGTATACATGCGCCTCGTGTGCGGGGACACGGGCGAGGATGTGCGCAATACCTGCATGGACTACCTCAAGGAGCGCGCCGACGACGTGCGCGCGCAGGCTGTGGAAAACTATAAAAAGGGCGTTTGCCCCGAATATATGCTCGAAATACTTTCGCGCACCACTCCGGGCGACGACGAAGTTTTCTCCATTCTCCTGTCGGCGTTCCGCACGGCGGACGACAAACTTCCCGAGCGCGCCGGCTACATAGCCTCCTACGGCGACGAGCGCGCCCTGCCCTTCCTCATGGAAAAGATAGAAGACGAGGATATTTCCTTTGTCGAATTCCGCGAACTCAAGTATGCCATAGAGGCGCTCGGCGGCTCGTATGAAAAGGAGCGCGATTTTTCCTCCGATCCCTATTACGACCTTATAAAATCGCACGGCGCGCTCGATATAGATATCTTCAAAGACATCAAATAACTGCGGCATATATGCCGCTCAACGGCTTATTATGCGTAAATATTCCGCTATGAAAAACAAAAAAACCACCTATACGGGGGCGGGGCTTCTGGGGCTATTCCTCAAGGGCAGCCGCGCCCTCTTTGCTGTCAGCATACTTTCAAGTTTTGTAGTCACCTTTCTCAACGTGGCCATACCGCAGGTAATAAGTTTCACCATAGACAGCGTCATCGACGATGCTCCCCCGCAGGGGCTCTTCGCCTCATTCGCCGCCCTGTTCGGCGGAACGGACTATCTCGGCGCCAACATGTGGCTTATTGCGGTCATAATCGCGTCGATCGCGCTCGCCATGGCCGTCTTTCAGTACTGTGTTACATATTTCAACCACCGTGCCAACCAGACACTCATGCGGCGTATGCGCAATCTGCTCTTTTCGCACATACAGCGCCTGCCCCTCGGCTGGCACGTCGCCCACCAGACGGGCGATATAATTCAGCGGTGCACGTCGGATGCCGATGCAATATCCAACTTCATATCCAATCAGCTCGTCGCGCTCTTCCGCATAATAATAATGGTGGTGCTCTCCCTTACCTTAATGTTTATAATGGATGTGCGCCTCGCCCTCATCGCGGCGGCGTTCATCCCCGTGCTGCTGGGCTATTCGCTCGTCTTCTATTCCCATGCCCGCAAGTCGTTTAAAAAGTGCGACGAAGAGGAGGGCGTGCTCTCAACCTGCGCGCAGGAAAACCTCACCGGCGTGCGCGTCGTGCGCGCGTTCGGCCGCGAAAGGTACGAGCGCGACAAGTTCGAAAGGCAGAACGTCTATTACACGGGGCTGTGGGTGCGCATCGAAAAATTCCTTGCCATGTACTGGACGTCCAACGACCTCGTCGCCGCGCTGCAGTGCATGATGCTCATAGTCCTCGGCACTGTCTTCTGCATAGACGGCGCCATATCCCCCGGCGACCTCGTCGCCTTCATCTCGTACAACACCATGCTCATGGGCCCCGTGCGCCAGCTCGGCAGAATAATTTCCAACATGAGCCGCGCGGGCGTATCCATAGCCAGAATAGGCGAAATAATCAACGCGGACGAGGAGGAACTGGGCACGGCGGAGGAACTGCACGGCGATATCGAATTTAAGGACGTGGGGTTCAGCTACGAGGAGGGCAAGCCCGTACTGAGCGGCGTCTCGTTCACCGTTCCGCAGGGCACAACGCTGGGCGTGATAGGCGGCACGGGCAGCGGCAAGTCAACTCTTATGTACCTTCTGGACAGGCTCTATCCCGTTACCGAAGGGAATATATTCATCGGCGGAAGGAGCATAGGGGACATCTCCCCCGCAACGCTGCGCGCAAACATCGGCTTTGTGCTGCAGGAGGGCTATCTCTTTTCGGGCACGATAGCCGATAACATCTCCATCGCGGCGGAAGGCGACGTCGTGCGCGCCGCGCGCGCCGCCTGCGTGGACGACAATATCCGCGCCTTCTCTTCAGGGTACGATACCGTGGTCGGCGAACGGGGCGTGACGCTCTCGGGCGGGCAGAAACAGCGCGTCTCCATAGCGCGCACGCTCATACGCAGAACGCCTTACTTCATATTCGATGACTCTCTCTCCGCCGTGGACAGCCAGACGGATGCGGCCATACGCGCCCGTCTCGCCCGCGAATACGGCGATGCCACCGTCATTCTCATTTCGCACAGAATAACCACCGTCATGCACGCGGATAACATCATAGTCATGGACGGCGGCAGGATAGTCGAACAGGGCACTAACGAACAGCTGCTCAAAAAGAACGGCATATACAGGCGCATCTACGACATGCAGATGAGCCTGCCCGACGATCTTAAAAAGGAGGTCGGCTATGACGAATAAACGTGATAAGGCGCGCGCAAAGGCAAAGGAGAGCGGCAGGGTAAAGTTCTTCGGCCTCACAAAACTCGCGCCCTTCCTCGCGCCGTACAGGGGCATGTTCTCCCGCATGATAATCTGCACCATACTCGTCGGCGTGTTCAACACAATTCTTCCCCTCTTTCAGCAGTACGCCTTCAACAACTTCATAGAGTACAGCACCCTCCGGGGGCTGGGCGGCTTCATCTGCCTGTATCTGGCCTGTCTCCTCGTCACGATGGTGCTCGACTATATCGCCTCATATGATTGCTGCAAGCTGGAAATGTACGTCCTCCGCGATATGCGCAGGGCCACGTTCAACCACCTGCAGACGCTCTCCGTCTCCTATTTCAACGTCAACAGCGTGGGGCGCATTCACGCCCGCGTAATGAGCGATACTTCCAACATCTCCTCCATAATTTCGTGGGACGTATATCAGGGCGGCTGGAACATCACCTATATAATAAGTTCGGTCGTCATCATGCTCGCGCTCGATCCTCTGCTGGCGCTGTGCGTAATAGTCATCATCCCCGTCGTGGCCATAGTCTCGTGCTACTTCCAGCGCCGTCTCACCGTGCTCAACCGCCGCGTAAGGGAGATAAACTCCCGTATAACGGGCGGCTTCAACGAGGGCATCACGGGCGTGGAAACTTCCAAAACTCTCGCCGTCGAAAGCAGGCTGGACGGCAAATTTTTCGCCGACACGAACGCCATGAAGAGGGAGGCCACCCGCCTGGGGCACCACCGCGCCCTCTTCTACACGATAATAGGCTTTGCCTCGTCGGTGGCGCTCGCCCTCGTCCTCTGGTACGGCGGCGTCATCACAATGGAGGGCGTTATAAAACTGGGCACGCTCACTGTGTTCATGACCTACGCGCAGGGCGTAATGTCCCCCGTGCAGTGGACGGTGGACGCCATAGCCGACCTCATCACAGTAAAAGTCAACGTGGAGCGCGTCACCGCCCTGCTGAATACCCAAAGCGACGTCAGGGATACGCCCGAGGTAATAGAAAAATACGGCGATCAGTTCAACCCCAAAAAGGAGAACTGGGAACCCCTTTCGGGCGACGTGGAATTCCGCGACGTCACGTTCAAGTATCCCGACGGCGACGAATACGTGCTGGAACACTTCAACCTCACCGTTCCCCGCGGCACTAACGTGGCCATAGTGGGGGAGACGGGCGCGGGCAAATCCACCCTCGTCAACCTCGTCTGCCGCTTTTTCGAACCTACCGAAGGCCGCGTGCTCATCGACGGCCGCGACGTGCGCGAACGCTCGGTAAACTGGCTGCACAGCCACATAGGCTACGTACTGCAGACGCCCCATCTCTTTTCGGGCACCGTGCGCGAAAATCTGCTGTACGGCAGGGAGGACGCCACGCAGGCCCAACTGGACGAGGCCGTAAAGAGCGTCAACGCCGATAAGATCATCGCCCGCCTGCCCGAAGGCTACGATTCCCAGGTGGGGGAGGGCGGCAACTCGCTCTCCACGGGCGAAAAACAGCTCCTCTCTTTCGCGCGCGCCATACTCGCCGATCCCGCCATCTTCGTGCTGGACGAGGCGACTTCCTCCATAGATACCCTCACTGAAAGGCTCATTCAGGACGCGATAGAAAAACTCATGCGCGGCCGTACCAGCTTTATAATCGCGCACAGGCTCTCTACAATCCGCTCGGCGGATATAATTCTCGTCGTGCAGGGCGGCAAAATCGTCGAACGCGGCAGGCACGAGGAACTTCTGCAAAAGAGGGGGTACTATTACGAGCTCTATATAAAGCAGTTCCGCGAAGAGCAGGTAAAGGCCGGCTACGAACGCTGACCGGGCGCCGCCGCAGGACGCTGCAACGTCTGCGGCCATGGCTTGATTTTTTCAAGAATAAAATTTGCGGCTGTAAATTTATCTTTAAATAAGGGGCGCGGCGCAAGCAGTTTGCTTGCGCCGCGCCCCTTTCACGCCTCCGTTTTAATCCATTTCAACTCTGTCGTGCATCGGCTTGCGCCTGCGTCCGCCGTCCCCGGCCGTCCCGTATGAACCTGTTGCATCGGGCGAAAATGTCAGGTCAACGTCAAGGTCGCCCCCTTCGCCCGCAATAAACAGTATGGCTATTATCACGGCCACTATTATCACCGAAAAGGTCGAAAGTGCCAACAGCCGCAAAAAGCGCGAAAAGGTGTTCGCCTCAAAGCACAGCGCAACCAAAAATCCCGTCTCGATTATCATGTAATAGCCGAATGTGGAGACGAACGTCGTGTGCGTGAGGGCTATAACCGCTATGTATGCAATGCCCGAAATTATAAAATATCCTATAAAAAATGCAAAAAAATGCCTCTCCACAAAGGGTATAAGGTTTATTGCGTAAAACAGCCACAGGTATGCCATACATGCAAGGCACACCATAAACATGGTGAGAAAACTGTTCTCGTAGCCGCGGAAGATGTACCATGCCCTTATAAAAAAGCCCGTCGCCGCGGCATTTATCACAAGATTGATCGCCGAAAGTTTGGGCCTCTCCCTGATGATTACGGCCACTACTATGCTCGTAGTGAGCATTATGGCGGCAATGCCCCACATCAGCCAGTGGTTTTTTATGCCCGAAAACTGCAGCGCCCATGCCACCAGCGATGATATCATAAGAAAAATGAATGAGATTATGCTCACAAGAGCTGTTTTTTTCATGTGCGTAAACCCTGATACGTTTTAAATTTAAATGTCTGTTGAACCGCGCAAGAGGGCCCGGCCCCTTCCGCACGCCGCGTTGAAGTGCGATTTTCCTGCCCGGAAGTCATTGGCATTGCGGCGCATTTTTTGCAGGTTAATGTTGTCACTTTATAACCCCATTATAGTCTAACCGCCCGTATTTGTCAATTGCCTTATTCTAAACTCTGCTTTGAGATTTCTCCGCTCGCTGCGCTCGGTCGAAATGACAGAGAGTGGAATGATAAAAAGGGGAGCGGCGAAACAGCGGAAAGAATGATGTTTGGTAAAACCCCTATAATGTCATCTTGAGCGCAGTCGAAAGATCTCAAAGTGCGGGTAAGTGCGCAAGCATTATTTTAAATAAAACCCTTTCGGCTTGCTGCGCAAGCCACTTCCCCTTGGCAGGGGCAGCTTGATTGCGGAGTAATTATTTCGCATAAGGCCTTATTGTAACCGAACTTTGAGATTTCTCCATTCCGCGCGCAGGCGCGCTTCAGTCGAAATGACAGAGAGGGGAGACTGGTCGGAATGACGGAATTGGTACTGGTCTGAATGATAAAAATGGGAGCGGCGAAACGGCAGAAAGAATGATGTTTGTTAAAGCCCCTATAATGTCATCTTGAGCGCAGTCGAAAGATCTCAAAGTGCGGTCTTTTTGTCCGCAGACGAATAATATGCGCAAAGACGGGCAATAACGATTTTCAGGAGGTAATTTATGGTACAGATAACCGCAAAGGAACTCAACATGATAAGCGACGCCCTCACCTACGAAGGGCTCATTTGCAAAAAGGCGCGCATGTATTCCAACACGCTCACGGACAGCGATCTCGCCGGCTGTATGGCGGGCATCGCGGACGAACACGAGGCAAGGTATGACTGCCTTTTAAGGCTTATAGGAGGTTAAGATGACGGCAAAATCACAGACGCAGCTCAATGAAAAGGACGCCCTTCAGGATATGATAAGCTCTGAAAAACAGCTCATGTCCATGTATGCAACCGCACTGTTTGAAGGCAGTTCAAAGGCGGTGCGCAAGCAGTTTTCCACCAATCTCGCCGCCGTGGCAAACAGTCAGTACGAACTGTTCACGCAGATGAGCGCGCGCGGCTACTACGCGCCCGCACCTGCCGCAAAGCAGATGATAGACCAGATGAACGACAAATTCAAAAAGGAACAAAAGGGCTTAAAGGCGCAGGCTTCAAAGGGTTAAAGGGACGAAGCGGCGCGTAGACGATACATCGTCTCCGCGCCGCTTTAATATATTCGTCAGCATATATATGGGGGTTAATCATTCAAATCCCAGTCTATTTCCCCGCGCGAGTGCGCCCTTAAATATTCATTGGTTTTAGAAAAAGGCCTGCTCCCGAAAAATCCGTAGTAGGCGGAAAGGGGGGAGGGGTGCGCGCTCTCTATAATCAGGTGCTTTGCCCCGTCTATCAGCGGCTTTTTGCTGCGCGCGTTGCGTCCCCAGAGTATAAATGCCACGTTTTCGCACCTGTCCGAAACGGTCTCTATAACTCCGTCCGTAAACCACTGCCAGCCGCAGCCGGCATGGCTGTTGGCGGCGTGTTCGCGCACCGTCAGCGTCGTGTTCAAAAGCAGTACGCCCTCTCTCGCCCACTTTGTAAGATCGCCGCATTCCGGCTCCCTTATCCCCAGGTCGCTCTCTATCTCCTTGAAGATGTTTTTGAGGGAGGGGGGGAGGGGGATGCCCGGCCTTACTGAAAAGCACAGCCCGTGCGCCTGCCCCGGTTCGTGATAGGGATCCTGCCCCAAAATCACGGCCCTGACCTCCTTGAGCGGAGTGAACCTGAAGCAGTTGTATAAGTCGTACATATCGGGGTATACGACGTGCGTCGAATATTCCTGCTTCAAAAACTGTCTTATCTTTTTGTATCTTTCGTCCGAAAAGAGGTGCCCGAGCGCCTCATCCCAGCCGCCGCCGAGCGCTATCATAATCTTTCAAGTATTTCCAGGTAATTTTTTATCTCTCTTCTGCCGCCCTCAAGGTCGTGTTCAAGGTAGTTTCCGCACTCCTCGCGGCGGCTTCCGGGTATTTCGTTTAGCTCCAGCGCACGATGGCAGCATTGCTTCAGGAGTTCCGCCACCTGTCCGCGCTCCATGTTCACCGTCAGCAGGTAAAATCCCGTGCGGCAGCCCATGGGGCCGAAGTATATGATGTCCTTTCCGCGCTCGGAATTCCTCAGCGCGGTCGCCAGCAGGTGCTCCACGGTGTGCAGCGCCGCGGGCGCGATATAGTCCCCCGCGTTGGGCTTTTTGCAGCGCATATCCCACGTAGTCACGCCGTGCATAACTGTGCCCTTGTGCAGGCCGGGCTGCAGAGTGTCGTGGTTCTTTTCAAATGAAGGTATCCTATCCATTTTGCACCTCCTTAAATATGCCGGGCAGGGCCGCGCCCAGGTTTTTTTCGCATATGTCCAGATTTTTTAAAAACTGTTCGGTGGTTGAACCGCTCCCCGCCACGTCGGATATGACCTTGAAGGCGTAAAGTTCAATTGCGGCGTGCGCGCACGTCTGCGCTATTGCGCCCAGCTCCATGTCGCGTATGTCCGCGCCCAGCTCCTCCGTGAGCAGTCTGTAGTCTTCGGGGCTGTCGTTGAACCTGTCCCCCGTGCCCGCTCTCTTCAGCGGATAGCCGCCCACCGTGCGCAGGGGGAGGTAGGGTTCCTTAAATTCATCCAGCGTGCCTATCTTTGTGCCGTTTAGCTGAACGAGGTCAAAATCATACTGTACGGCCGCACATATGCCGTAGATACGGCCTGTCTCCGTGCCGCTGTTCAGCCCGCCAGCAAAGCCTGCGTTTATTATTTTGGTTGCGCCCAGCACGTCTATGGCATACTGCGTGCCGCAGGCCGCGTTGACTTTTCCCACGCCCGTAACTACCACGGCCGTGTCGCTTCCGCACAGCTTTCCCCTGAATATGTGTTTTCCGCAGGCAAAATTTTCCGAAATATCCCGCATGTTGTTCAGGACGGCTTTTGCCTCTCTCTCCATTGCAATTACAAAAACAATCATAAAAAGATTATAGCAAAACGCGGCGCGCAAAGCAACAAAAAGATATGCAAAAAAGCGGGAAAAAATCCCGCCTTTGAATTGATTGGCCGCAAATTATATTTCGCACAGGCGTATGTCGTCGTCGCCGCATACGCATATTACGGCGTTTTGAGTCACAAAGTGCACCGCGGGGCAGTCCGCGGGGCGGCCGTCGAGATATATGCGTCCGCCGGTGAAGGCCAGCCTTTTGAGGTGCGTCGCCAGCGAAAGGCCGTTCATCTTTATGAATGCCTCCTTGGCCGTCCATATCTTCAGAAAACCCCGTTCGTCCGCCGCGTCGGCGCGCTCCTCTTCGGAGAGCCTCGCGCATACGGCGGGATGCCGCCTGCCCTTTAAAACTTCGATGTCGCAGCCTATCTTTCCGTCGCTCACGGCAATTGCCGCAAGGCCGCCGCTGTGGCTTATGTTAAAGTCGTATCCCCCCGCATATGCGCCTTTGAATGCCGGTTTGGGGTTGGAAAAATCTATCTGTGCGCCGCCGCGGCCGAAATACCTTTCAAGCATTTTCACCGCCTTTGCGTACACGTCTTCCTGCGCCGTGACGGTAAGGTACGTCATAGCATCAGGCTCTCAACGTATTCTATCTGTTCGCGGGTGGGCAGCGTCTCGGTAAAGGCGCACGCGCTCCCCGCCGCGGTGGCAAAGTTCAGCGCCTTAAAGTAGTTGCCTGTTCTGATATATTCGTGGATGAACCCCGCCACCATGGTGTCGCCCGCGCCCACGGAGTTTACAAGCTGCCCGCGCGCGGCGCGCACGTACATCGATTGGTCTGTCTCCGTCACCATCAGTGCCCCGTCCGCCCCCAGCGAAACTATCACGTTCCTCGCGCCCTGCTTTTGCAGCATGGCGGCGCATTCGGCAATCTTTCTCGTGTCGGAGGTGTGCGGTATGCCGAATATTTCGCATAGTTCGTATATGTTGGGCTTTATCAGGAAGGGCTTGTGTCTCAAACTCTCCGTCAGCGCCTGTCCGCTCGCGTCTATAACGATGTTCACGCCCTTGGGCGGTTTGAGCTCGTCCAAAAAGTCGGCATAGGCCGTCTTGGGCAGGGAGGAGGGCACGCTGCCGCTTATTATTATCCAGTCGCCCGGATGCAGCTGCCGCTTCAGGAACTTTACGAGCTTTGTAACGTCCCCGGGCGCGATTACGGCGCCCTCGCCGTTTATGTCCGTTTCGGCAACGCTCTTTATCTTTACGTTTATGCGCGTCTGCCCCTGCACCTCTATAAACTTGTTGGCAAGGCCGCGCGCGTTTATCTCGTCAAGGATGGCCTTGCCCGTAAACCCCGCGATAAAGCCCAGGGCCATCGTGTCGTTGCCCAGTTCCTTCAGGGCAAAGCTGACGTTGATTCCCTTTCCGCCGGGTATCAGGCTCTCGCCCGAAGCGCGGTTTACCGCTCCGCGCTTTATGTTATTTACTTTTAAGTAATAATCGAGAGATGGGTTAAAAGTAACTGTGTAGATCATGGTTCGTCGGCGCAGCGCGCTATATACAATATAATTTAAAGCATTTTGGTTGAAATGTCAATCTTTTTTATATATATCCTTTCATATAGGTAAAATATGGCAATTACGTATTACAATATAGTTAAAGCCCTTCATCAATCCGCCCGGTGCGGCGGCCTGCCGCGCGCAACCGGGAGGGGGAGAGGGGCTTATAAAAAAATTTAGCAAAACAACTGCAATTTTTCAAAAAAATACTTGACAAATATTTTCGGTTATATTATTATATACAAGCGTTGTGACGCGAAGAGGCGTCATACGGGCCTTTAGCTCAGTTGGTTAGAGCGGTCGGCTCATAACCGATTGGTCCGCGGTTCGAGTCCGTGAAGGCCCACCATCATTTTTTTGGCCCAATAGCTCAGTTGGTTAGAGCGCCAGCCTGTCACGCTGGAGGTCGACGGTTCGAGCCCGTTTTGGGTCGCCACACAAACATATTATAAGCGCCTTCAAAGGCGCTTATAATAAAAATGCCTTGGTAGCTCAGTCGGTAGAGCGGTGGACTGAAAATCCATATGTCGGCGGTTCGATTCCACCCCAAGGCACCAAAAAAACAATCTGTCTTTTGCTGGTGTAGCTCAATTGGCAGAGCAGCTGATTTGTAATCAGCAGGTTGCGGGTTCGATTCCAGTCACCAGCTCCAAAACACCAATAAGGACTCAATACGGGCGGGTTGCAGAGTGGCCAAATGCATCAGACTGTAAATCTGACGTCTCCGACTTCGGTGGTTCGAATCCACCCCCTCCCACCAAGTTTAGTGGATAAAAATGCTGTCCACTGCAAAACCTCGGAAAACACATCGTTTTCCGAGGTTTTTTGCTGTTCTGTAATAAATGTTAGAGTGAGTTCCCTCACACTAATAATTGCATTGTGCTCGACAAAAATGTTGTTGTCAATATTTCCGTCAGTCCGTAATCGACAAAAATTAAAAATGGATGCGAATTGCCGGATATATTGGCGAAAGACGATTTGCAGAGCAAAGGTAAAAATTTTGCGGAGGAAAACGTAAAAGGGAAGAGAAGAAGCGGAGCTGTAGGTGCTCGGGCAAGCAAATCATTGACGGCATTTACAGACTTTGCTATAATATACGCATAGCTGCGGGGCGGACGGCAGGGCGGCATTTTTATCCTCCGAGCCCGGGCGGTTTTCAGTACAAAGACATATGAAGATATCTGTTATAGAGACAAGAACTCCGCAGTTGCTCGATGTGCTCCTGCGGCTGTGGGAAGACAGCGTAAGGGCCACGCATGACTTTTTGAGCGGCGGCGAGATAGAAAAAATCAAGGCGTATGTCCCCGAAGCGCTCCGCGGCGTGAGAACTCTGGCCGTCGCGGAAGACGAGGACGGCTGCATCGCCGCCTTTATCGGCATTCAAGGCGGCAGGATAGAGATGCTCTTCGTCGCGCCCCAAAGGCGGGGCGGGGGTATAGGTAAAAGTCTCGTCGATTTTGCCGTAAATTGCTTCGGCGCGGACGAAGTCACCGTAAACGAACAGAACGCCGAAGCGGCCGGCTTTTACGGGTACATGGGGTTTAAGGTATACAAGAGAACGCCGCTCGACGAGCAGGGCAACCCCTATCCGCTCCTGTATATGCGCCTGCGGACATGACTGCCCGCTAAATGTAAAGGTGCGCCTCCCTTCCGCCGGGAGGGGAGGCGTAGATATAATAGAACAGCCGCCCGCGCCCCGGCAGGAGGGCGCGGGCGGCAACATAAAACCAGACGCCCCGAAATTTTTCGGGGCGTCTTTGTTAACTCATTTTCGTCAGTCTTTCGGCCGTCTCTTCAAGTTCCTTTGCGGGGATCTTCTCCTCCGAACCCTTTACGCTCATATCCACAAACACCTTGGCCTTTACGGGATCTATTATCGTGCCCACGCCGGCCACGCAGCCGCCTGGACAGCCCATTCCCTCGATCATGTAGCCGTTCAGCTTGCCCGCTCTGGCAAGGGTGAGGGCCTTTCTGCAGTCGGTAAGTCCTTCTGCGTGCTCTATCTTTACCTCGGTCTGAGGATAGTATTCCTTTATGCACTTCTCTATCGCGGCAGCAACGCCGCCGGCCACGGCGTAGCCGCGCCCCGCGCCCGAAGCGCCCGTGTTGAGCGTGTCCTCTTCGCAGGTTGCGGGATCCACGTCTCTCGCCGCAAACATACCGTTCAGTTCCTCAAAGGTGAGCACAAAGTCTACAAAACTTCTCAGATCCTTTCTCGAAGCCTCCAGCTTTTTCGCCGCGCAGGGGCCTATGAACACCACGCGCGCTTCGGGATCGCTCTCCTTTATCTTTCTCGCGGTGGCCACCATGGGGGTGAGCTCCTGCGAAACTTCGGGTGCGAGGTCGGGGAAGTGCTTTTTGGTCAGCGAAGCCCATGCGGGGCAGCAGGAAGTGAACAGGAAGGGCAGGTGCCCCGTCGCCACTTCGTGCACGTAGTGGTGCGCTTCGGCTATGCAGCCCATGTCGGCGCCTTCGGCCACTTCGTATACGTCGGCAAAGCCCAGCTTTTTAAGGGCCGTCTTTATCTTTGCCAGGTTGGCCTTGGGGCCGAACTGTCCCGCAATGGCGGGCGCAACTGCGGCAACTATTCTGTCGCCCTGCTTTATGGCCTGTATGAGCTGGAATATCTGCGATTTATCGGCTATCGCGCCGAAGGGGCAGGCCGACATGCACTGTCCGCACGCCACGCATTTTTCGTTGTCTATGTGCGCCCTGCCGTACTCGTCGGAGGAGATGCAGTTTATTCCGCACGCATTTGCGCAGGGGCGCACCTTGTGCGATATTGCGTCATAGGGGCAGGCGGCCTTGCATCTGCCGCACTTGATGCACTTCGACTGGTCTATGAACGACTTGCCGTTGACTATGGATATCGCGCCCTTGGGGCAGTTCTTTATGCACGAATGCGCCACGCAGTTGCGGCACATGTTCGTAACTTCGTACACGTTGTCCGGGCACTTGTCGCAGGCCGAAGGAATGACCTGCATGAGGGGCGGTTCGTAGTATTTGTCGGCGATGTTGCTGTTCGCCACGCCCGCCGTTATGTTTACGGGCTTGTTTGCGGGGCGGAGGGAAAGTCCCAGCGCTAGGCGCACGCGCTCCGAAGCTATCTGCCTCTCGCGGTAGATGCTTTCGCGGTATTTCGGCTCCTCATCGGGCGTAATGATGTAGGGGATGGCCTCTATATCGCTCAAAATGTCCTTTGATTCGTAGGCCACGCGGGCCACTTCGGTAAATACCTGTTTGCGTAGATCGGTAACGACGCTCTGGCTCTTCATATAATTCTCCAATTAATTTTCTTTAAAAAATTATAACACAGCGCAGGGGTGTTTTTCAACCCGTTTTTGCAATTTTTTCGGCGCACTTTTTAAAAAATTTACGTTTTTTTGCCGCCCGTTCAAAGATATTACAAATTTATTACACTTATATTGCCACCCTTTTACACTTGTAACTTGTAAATTTTTTCCCGCCGTGTTAAAATATATTAAAGAGGTAAAGATATGAAGAACAAAGTTTATATTCTGGAAGACGACGCCAGCATATGCGGGCTCATACGTGTGGCGCTGGAGATGAACGGCATCTCGTTTAGGGCCTTTTCGTGCTGTGCCGATTTTCTCTCCGCGCTCGAAAGCGAGCGCCCCGACGTCGCCCTTCTGGACGTCATGCTCCCCGACGGCAACGGCTTCGACGTGCTCAAAACGGTCAAGGCCAGATATCCTTCGGTGAGCTGCATAATGCTCTCCGCCCTCGGCAAGGAGGAAGATAAGGTCAACGGCCTCAATCTCGGCGCCGACGACTACGTATCCAAGCCCTTTTCCGTGCTCGAACTGACGGCGCGCATAAACGCCGCTCTCCGCCGCGTCCGGCACGAAAATATCGTCCGTGCGGGCGATCTCGCCCTCGATTACGACGAGATGCGCATATCGTTCAGGGGCAGCCCCCTCGACCTCAACCGCAAGGAATATGAACTTTTAAGATACTTTATAGAAAATGCCGGCAAGGTTCTAAAGCGCGATGTGCTGCTGACCGAGATATGGGGCTACGAAAACGGCGAAACGCGCACTCTGGATAACCACGTGGCGCGCCTGCGCAAGTTGGGCATATCCATAGATACCGTGTTCGGCGTGGGCTACAAACTCAACGTGTAAGTTGCGCGCCGTCGTCCTTTATACATATCCGGCCGCGCCGCGGCCGAACACTCTATATTAATATGGTAGATTAAAATGCGTAAAAGAATTCTTCTCGTCTCGCTGCTCGTCACCGTTCTGGCGATACTCATCTATTCGCTCGTCTCCACGCAGCTCTATTACAATCTGATGGTGGAGCAGGAGCAGGGGCGGCTGTCCGTGTACGTGAACATGTTCTCCCCCGGGGAATACACCCTGGATAACGACGGCGCAAAGGCGCTCTCCCAAAGGCTGGAAGGCACCCGCGTCACGTTCATGGACGGAGAGGGCAACGTGATAGGCGAAAGCGCCGCCGAGCAGATCGAACCCGACCACTCCGACAGGCAGGAGGTAATCGAGGCCATGGAAAATGGCTCCGGCTATGCCGTGCGCTCCTCCGATACTCTTGCGCAGGACATGATGTATTACTGCGAGGCCGTCACGGTGGAAGGTTCGGTCTACTATATAAGGGTGGCGCAGGTTCTTCAGAGCCAGTGGTCTATGTATGTCAGCCTGCTGCCCTCCCTCGCGCTGTACTTCATAATCGACGTGTTCGGCTGCCTCGTGTTCACCTTCATAGCCACGTATTTCGTGCTCCACCCCGTCGAAGAGCTCACGCGCAAGGCCGCGGGAGGCGGCGAGGTGACTACGCGCTATTCCGAACTTACAACTCTCACCGAAATTTTAAACGAGCGAAACCGCAACATAGAGTGGCGCATGAGAGAGGTGGAGGAGGAGAAAAAACTCGTCGAGCGCGCGCAGGATTCCAAAAACGAATTCATAGCCAACATCACGCACGAGATGAACACCCCCCTCACCTCCATAAAGGGGTACGCCGAACTGCTCTCTTCGGGAATGCTCAACGGCGAGCAGGCGCAGACGGCCTACAGGACGATATCTTCGCAGAGCGAGCGGCTTTCCAACCTCATCGCCTGCATAATAAACTACAACGAAATCGACGACGACACCCTGCCGCCGTATGACGTCGATCTCTCCAAACTCGCCCGCGAGATGATAGAGGTGGTGCGCCCCGAGGCGGAAAAGCGCAATATAACAATAATAGACGAAATAGAGGACAACGTCATCGTGCAGAGCAGGCACGAACTCATGACGCAGCTCGTGGGCAACCTCACGCGCAACGCCATAAGGTACAACAAGGAGGGCGGCACCGTCACCATAAAATTGAGTTACAAAAAACTTGTCGTCGCCGATACGGGCATAGGTATCGCACCCGAAAACATGGATAAAGTCTTTTCGCGCTTCTTCACGGTAGATAAGTCGCACAGCGGCAAAAACGGCGGCTTCGGCCTGGGGCTGGCCGTCTGCCGTAAAATCTGCCGCCGCTCGGGCTGGAAGATTTCCGTCGAAAGCAGCCTCGGCAAGGGCAGCACCTTCACCGTGGACTTCGGAAGAAGATGACGCCGGGTTTTACTTTAGATATAATAAATAGTTGTTCGGGGCGCCCGCCGCGCTTTTAAAGCGCGGCGGGCGCTTTTTATCCGCGTTTGAGGCGCGCGGAAGGGCAGGGGAGGGGCACGGCGTTGCGGGAGAAGGGTATGTTTATTCCTTTCAATTAATGCAAATACTTATAAAAAAGGTAAAAATGCGCTAAAGAAACGTTAAAATTATTTTTAAAATTTTCCTCTTTTTACAATTTTATTACAACGTTGTGTAGAAGTTTATTACAAGTGCCTGCTACAATATAGTCAGTAACAAGGAAATCAAATTTTTATTTTTCAAGGAGAAAAAAAGTTTATGAAAAAGTTGACAAAAGTAATCATGAGCGGCGCCGCAGTTGCGGCAATCGGCGCAAGCATGGCGTTCGGCTTCACCGCTTGCGGCGGCGGCGACGGTCTTAAAGGAACCATCACTATCGAAGGTTCCACTTCCGTTCAGCCCCTGATGCAGAAACTTGCCGATGCCTACATGGCGGAGCACGACGGCGTAACCATATCCGTAGGCGGCGGCGGTTCGGGCGTGGGCGTCTCCAAGGCCAAGGACGGCACCGTTGACCTCGGCATGGCCTCCAAGAAGATCGAGGGCGACGACGCGACAGGCATAACCGCTATTCAGATCGCAACCGACGGCATAGCTTTAATTGCAAGCAAAAACTGCACGGTTACCAACGTTACCAAGAGCGAAGTTTACGAACTCTATGTAAATCATACCGCCATACAGGGAATCATTACGGACGCCATCTCCAGGGACGGCACTTCGGGCACCCGCGAGGCCTTCCAGGATATAATGGATATCGAAACTTTATACGAAAATCAGCCCGAGCTTCAGTCGCAGGATACGGTAATCCAGGAAGTAGGAAATAAGACCAACGTTATCGGCTACTGCTCGCTTGAAGCTCTTGCCGTCAATGACACTATCAAGGGACTCAATTTCGAAGGCGTTGCGCCCACGGCCGAAAACGTTTCCAGCGGCGCTTACACTCTCTCCCGTCCCTTCAATATCATGTACAACACCGAAAAGGGCATGAACGAACTTACCGCGGATTTCGTTGACTTCATCTTCAGCTCGGCTGCTGCGGCCATAATCGAAGCAAACGGTCAGGTAGTTGTGGCAAGAAAGTAATTGAACAGGTAAAAAAATGGCTGAAATTAAGACTGAAGAAAAGCAAAAGCGTTCTTTCAAAGAGGTCGTTGCAGCCGCATTTACCAAGGAAAATATCGCAAAGGGGGTATTTACCGCCTTTGCGGCATTTTCCATTTTAGCGGTTTTTGCAATCATCTTCTATATTCTCTACGACAGCATACCCGCATTCCGCGAGGTGGGATTCTTCAATTTCATCTTCGGCGACGTGTGGAATCCCAAAACGGATGAGTACGGCATATTGCCGATGATACTCACAACTATCGTGCTTACGGTGCTTTCGGTAATAATAGGTACGGTGCTCGCCATATTCACGGCGGTGTTTATCGTATATTATTGCCCCAAGCCCATAAAAAAGGTATATACGCAGATGGTCAACCTGCTTGCAGGCATACCCTCTATCGTATACGCATACTTTGGCTTTGAAATGATAAAGCCGATAATCGAAGATATGTCGGGAGAAACATTCGGCTACGGCATACTGTTGAGTATGATAATCCTGAGCGTGATGATACTGCCCACAATAGCTTCCATCTCCAAGAACAGTCTCGAGAGCGTCCCCGCGCAGTATTACGAAGGCTCGCTCGCCCTCGGTAACACCAAAAACCAGACGGTATTCAAGGTAATGCTGCCCGCCGCCAAAAACGGCATTCTCGCCGCCGTAATTCTCGGCATAGGCCGCGCCGTCGGCGAAACGATGGCCGTTCAGTTTCTGCTGGGCGGTTCGGTGGCATATCCCACCGACTTTATAGCCGCAATAAGTTCGCTTACCTCCAAAATAGCGCAGGAGTTCGGCGAATCCACGGGCTTACACAGGCAGGCGCTCATAGCTGTCGGTTTCATATTGCTCATATTCATCCTTATCATCAACCTTGCGCTCTGGTTCGTAAAGCGCAACAATGCCGTTGCGGGCAACAGCTTCTTCACCCGCAAGATAAAGGAGAGCGATATCGAGCATACTTCGCCCAACTACAAGCGCACGGGCACCATACAGGATGCCCTCCGTATAGTGTGCTACGTTGTTGCCGTCATAGTCGCGGCGGCCCTCCTTTCAATAGTGCTGTACACGCTTATAAAGGGCCTGCCCGAGGTAACGTGGCACAACATGTTCGGCAGAAGTTTCAACTCCAAGCCCACTCTCGCTCCGGCGTTCGTAACTACCACATATATAATTCTAATCTCGCTTGCCATAGCCCTGCCGCTCGGCATCGGTGCGGCAATATACCTCAACGAATACTCCAAACGCGGTTCAAAATTCGTCAACACGATAAGGCTGTTCATCGATACCCTCGCGGGCGTTCCCTCCATACTGTTCGGGCTCTTCGGCTACATCTTCTTTGTAAAGCTGTTCGGAAGCGCCTGCGTTCTTGCGGGTGCGCTCACCATGGTGCTTATGATACTGCCAACGATAATACGCTCCACCGAGCAGAGTCTGTCCGAAGTTCCCGACTCGATGAGGGAGGCCAGCTACGCGCTCGGCGCGGGCAAGCTGCGCACGGTGTTCGTCGTCGTTCTTCCCCAGGCCCTGCCGGGAATAATCACGGCCATAATACTCTCCATCGGCCGTATAGTCGGCGAGTCTGCCGCTCTCATCTTCACCGCGGGTTCGAGCTTTCTTATGCCTCAGGATATACTCAGTCCCGGCAGTACGTTTGCGGTATTCATGTATAACCTGCAGGCCGAAGGTCTCGATACCAAGTTCCTCGCCTATGCGGCCGGCGCAATATTAATAATATTTGTACTGTTGCTCAATATACTCATAATGCTGCTCGAAAACTACTTCAACAACAAGGCGGCAAACAGGAAGGGCAGGATAAGAACATTTATTGATAAACTCAGGAAAAAAGAGGTCAAAAATGAAGAAAATTGAAAATTTTAACATCACGGGCGACGTTGCCATATCCGTAAAGGAGATGAATCTCTACTACGGCAACTTCCACGCCCTCAAGAGCATATACATGGATTTCCCCGTGAACAAACTTACGGCCATGATAGGCCCTTCGGGCTGCGGCAAGTCTACGCTCATAAAGTCGCTCAACCGCATGAACGACCTCATCGAAGGCTGCAAGATAACGGGCGAAATAAAGGTGGGGGATACAAACATCTACGACAAAAAGACCGACCTCGCCCGTCTCAGGAAGAACGTCGGCATGGTTTTCCAGCGCCCCAATCCCCTTGCAATGAGCGTATACGACAACATAGCCTACGGCCCCCGCACCTTCGGCATACGCTCCAAGCACGATCTCGACGGCATAGTCGAAAAATCGCTGCGCGGAGCGGCCATGTGGGACGAGGTCAAGGACAGGTTGGGCAAGTCCGCCCTCGGCCTTTCGGGCGGCCAGCAGCAGAGGCTGTGCATAGCCCGTTCGCTCGCCGTAGAGCCCCAGATACTTTTAATGGACGAACCCACTTCGGCGCTCGATCCCATCTCCACGGGCAAGATAGAGGAGCTGTGCACCGAGCTCAAAAAGCACATGACCATAATAATGGTCACCCACAACATGCAGCAGGCCTTCCGTATCGCCGATAAAACGGCCTATTTCCTGCTCGGCGAGATGATAGAGATGGACGATACGCAGGTTATATTCTCCCATCCCAAGAACAAAAAGACGGACGACTACATCAACGGGCGTTTCGGTTGATGCCCGGCCGACAAAAGCGGCGCCCCTGCCGAAGGTATCTGTATTTCGTCATTTGCGGGGCCGGCTTTGCCTGCACCGTCGTTTAATTCGGAAAACACAAAAAGAGACTGCCGGCTCCGGCAGTCTCTTTTTGTGTGCGAATGCCCTGCAAATATGTCTTTATCATGCCCCGGCCGCCTCTGTCCGGCGCGATTGAGCCGCGGGTACTGTAAAATAAAGCAATCGGATTGCTTTTTGCAAAAAAGATGATAAATTTTTATCAATAATTTGGCTATAACACTTGAAAAGTTTTAAATTATGTATTACAATATAATAGTTGAAAGACAACAATGATTTAAGATAATTACAACAATTTACAGGAGGAGTTAAATCATTTATGGCTAAAAAGTATTGCTACCTTTTCAGTGAAGGCAATGCGGGCATGAGAGAACTGCTCGGCGGCAAGGGCGCAAACCTCGCCGAGATGACCAAAATCGGTCTGCCCGTACCCCAGGGTTTCACGATTTCCACCGAGGCCTGCACCCAGTATTACGAGGACGGCAGACAGATCAATCCCGACATCCAGAAGGAAATAATGGAATATGTCGATAAGATGGAAAAGATCACCGGCAAAAAGTTCGGCGATAAGAAGAATCCCCTTCTCGTCTCCGTTCGCTCGGGTGCGCGCGCATCCATGCCCGGCATGATGGATACCATCCTCAACCTCGGCCTCAACGAAGACGTTGTGGAATCCCTCGCCACACAGTCCGGCAACCCCCGCTGGGCCTGGGACTGCTACAGGAGATTCATTCAGATGTTCTCCGACGTCGTCATGGAAGTCGGCAAGAAGTACTTTGAAAAACTCATCGACAAGATGAAGGAAGAAAAGGGCGTTCACTTCGACGTAGAACTCACCGCCGAAGATTTAAAGACTCTCGCCAACCAGTTCAAGGCGGAGTACAAGGCACAGATAGGCAAAGATTTCCCCTCCGATCCCAAAGAACAGCTCTTCGAAGCTGTCAAAGCAGTTTTCCGCAGCTGGGATAATCCCCGCGCAAACATATACCGCATGGACCATGACATCCCCTATTCGTGGGGCACGGCCGTAAACGTCCAGATGATGGCGTTCGGCAACATGGGCGACGACTGCGGCACGGGCGTTGCGTTCACCCGTAACCCCGCCACCGGCGAAAAGGGCCTCATGGGCGAATTCCTCATGAACGCCCAGGGCGAAGACGTCGTTGCCGGCGTCCGCACTCCCATGCCCATCTCCCAGATGGCAGAAGTTCTCCCCGATGTCTACAAGCAGTTCCTCAAGGTGTGCGACATTCTCGAAAAGCACTACCGCGATATGCAGGATATGGAGTTCACCATCGAAAAGGGCAAGCTCTACATGCTTCAGACTCGTAACGGCAAGCGCACGGCCGCTGCCGCTATAAAGATCGCCTGCGACCTCATCGACGAGGGCATGATCACCGAGCAGGAAGCTCTCATGCAGATCGACGCCAAGTCTCTGGACATGCTCCTTCATCCCCAGTTCGATCCCAAGGCTTTAAAGGAAGCCGATAAGAACAACGTCGTCGGCAAGGGCATTGCCGCTTCCCCCGGCGCTGCTGCGGGCCAGATAGTATTCACCGCCGAAGACGCCGTTGAAGAGGGCAAGAAGGGCAAGAAGGTCGTTCTCGTCCGTCTCGAAACCTCCCCCGAAGATATCGAAGGCATGAAGTTCGCCCAGGGCATTCTCACCGTCCGCGGCGGCCAGACTTCCCACGCTGCCGTCGTTGCACGCGGCATGGGTACCTGCTGCGTTTCGGGCTGCGGCGACATAAAGATGGATGAAGAGAACAAGTGCTTCACCCTCGCCGGCAAGGTATATAAGGAAGGCGACGCCATCTCCCTCGACGGCTCCACCGGCAATATCTATAACTGCCTCATTCCCACCGTTCCCGCCGATCCCAACTCCGGTTACTTCGGCAGGATCATGGCTCTCTCCGATAAGTATAAGGCTCTCGGCGTAAGAACCAACGCCGATACCCCCAAGGATGCAAAGCAGGCTGCCGCATTCGGCGCCCAGGGCATCGGTCTCTGCCGCACGGAGCACATGTTCTTCGATCCCGCGCGTATCGGCGCATTCCGCGAAATGATCTGCTCCGACACCGTTGAAGAGCGCGAAGCCGCTCTCGCCAAGATCGAGCCCATGCAGCAGGCCGACTTCGAAGGCTTAATGGAAGCTCTCGAAGGCCAGCCCGTAACCATCCGCTTCCTCGATCCCCCTCTCCATGAGTTCGTTCCCACGGACGAGGCCGATATCGAAGCGCTTGCAAAGGCCCAGGGCAAGACGGTTGCCCAGATCAAGCAGATCATCTCCGACCTGCACGAGTTCAACCCCATGATGGGACACCGCGGCTGCCGCCTTACGGTAACTTATCCCGAGATCGCCGTAATGCAGACCAACGCAGTAATCAAGGCCGCCATCGCCGTTCAGAAGAGGCATTCCGACTGGAAGGTCGTTCCCGAAATCATGATTCCCCTCGTAGGCGAGGTAAAGGAACTTGCATTCGTAAAGAAGACCGTAGTTGAAACGGCGGATAAGGTAATCAAGGAAGCCGGCGTAGACCTCAAGTACGAAGTTGGCACCATGATCGAAATTCCCCGTGCGGCTCTCACCGCCGACGATATCGCCAAGAACGCCGATTTCTTCTGCTTCGGCACCAACGACCTCACGCAGATGACCTTCGGCTTCTCCCGCGACGATGCCGGCAAGTTCCTGCCTTCGTACTACTCCAATAAGATCTATGAGTTCGATCCCTTCGCAAAGCTCGATACCGTCGGCGTAGGCAAGCTCATGGATATGGCCGTCAAGCTCGGCAAGGGCGCAAACAGCAAGCTCCACTGCGGCATCTGCGGCGAACACGGCGGCGATCCTTCGTCCATCGAGTTCTGCCACCAGATCGGCCTGGACTATGTCTCCTGCTCGCCTTACCGCGTGCCCATCGCACGCCTCGCCGCCGCACAGGCCAACATCAAGAATCCCCGCAAGTAATTGTAGGTAAAAGCAAAAAGAAAACCTGCCGCCCGGCAGGTTTTCTCTTTTGCGGCAAAATACTATTTTCGGTTTATCGCTTGAATTCATATGC
>CALVLX010000129.1 GCA_944341195.1 uncultured Clostridia bacterium | reverse complement strand
GCCGCAATAATGAGCACTGGCCGGTACGAGAGGGGGGCACTGAAGATCGCTCTTCCGCTTCTAGCTGCGCAGCACGTCTGCGGTTATTGCGCCGACGGCGCGTTGGGATATGTAATAGGGATTTTCGTTTGTGTTCAATTTTATATAGCTCCTGTCCGCAGGCTGTTCGCCAGGGACATAGGGAGCAATATTATTTATTTTATCGCTTGTGAATACACTCATTTCTTCAGCCTTGCCAGCACGCTCTCCGCATGAGCCGTCAACCCTTCAGAGCGCGCGAAACTGACGATATCCGATGCGCTCTCTTCAAGTTTTTCGCGCGTATAATACACGTATTGCGTGCTCTTTATGAAATCTTCGACACCGAGCGGGGAAGAAAATCTCGCCGTTCCGCTCGTGGGAAGTGTGTGGTTGGGGCCTGCGTAGTAGTCGCCTACGGGTTCCGGCGTATTGTATCCCAAAAATACCGAGCCCGCGTTGTGTATATGTTCGAGCAGTGCGAAGGGTTGCTTTACGGCCAGTTCGAGATGTTCCGGCGCGAGCTCGTCAGAGAGGCGGGCCGCCTCTAACAGGTCGTCTGTGACAATGAGTTTGCAGTTGTTGTTCACGGATGCCTCGGCTATCGCCCTGCGGGGAAGTTTCTCAAGTCTTTCCTGCAACGCAACCGAAACTCTTTCGGCAAGATCGGCGCAATCTGTTATGAGCACGGCCGTGGCCAACTCGTCGTGTTCGGCCTGCGAGAGCAGGTCGGCGGCAACGTTTTGCGCATCGGCATCGCCGTCGGCAATTATAAGAATTTCCGAAGGGCCGGCTATCATATCGATGCCGCACACGCCGTAGACAAGTTTTTTTGCCGTCGCCACAAAGATGTTCCCGGGCCCCGTTATCTTGTCCACCCTGGCTATGCTCTGCGTACCGTAGGCGAGAGCGGCTATCGCCTGCGCACCCCCCACTTTGTATACTTTGCTTATGCCCGCCACCTTTGCGGCAACAAGCACTTCGGGCTTTACGCTGCCGTCCTTCAACGGCGGCGTTACCATGACGATTGTGCCGACGCCGGCGATCTTGGCGGGAATGGCGTTCATCAGAACTGTGGAAGGATAGGCCGCCTTGCCGCCCGGCACGTAGATTCCCGCTGCGGACAGCGGAGTGACCTTTTGCCCGAGTACGCAGCCGTCCCGCTTGATTTCAAACCCGGGGCGGAGCTGTCTGCGGTGGAACGAGGCGATGTTTTCCGCCGAACGGCGTAGCATATCCACGTAATCGCTTCCCACTACACTTTCGGCCCTGGCAAACTCTTCATCCGTGACGGCGAGTCCGTCTATCTCCGCGCCGTCGAATTTTGCGGTATATTCCCTGAGCGCTTCGTCGCCGCGCCTTCTCACGTCGTTGATTATCTTTTTAACGGCCTCTTCCGCCGCGGTAGTATCTAAAATTGCACGGTTCAATATGCCGTCTCTCGTCTCCGAATTATAAATTACGGGTTTTATCATTTTTCACCTCGTCGGATAATTTATTTGCAAGGTTGCTTATCTGCGTATTTCTGAATTTATAGGAGGCCTTATTTACTATAAGCCTTGCGCTGACGGGAAATATCTCCGAAAAGATTTTCAGATCGTTCTCTTTCAGCGTAGTTCCCGTCTCAACGATATCGACTATTACGTCGGACATTCCGAGTATGGGCGCAAGTTCTATGGAACCGTTTAATTTGATTACCTCTATATCCCTGCCCAGCATACCGTAATATTTTCCTGCAACGTTGACGAATTTTGTTGCCACGCGCAGCGGACGGGAGGTATCGTCGTACCAGTCCTTTTTTGCCGCGACGCACATGCGGCATCTGCCGAGGCCGAGATCGGCGATCTCGTATACTTCGGGCGTATACTCCTCTAAAATATCCTTGCCGGCAACGCCCACGTCGGCCGCTCCGCGCTCGACGTAGACGGGCACGTCCGATGGCTTAACCCAGAAATAACTTACTCCCGCGTCTTCGTCGCGGAAAACGAGTTTGCGGCTCTCCCCGTCACAGCCGGAACATTTATAGCCAGCATCTGAAAGGAGAGAATAAACCTTTTCGCCCAGACGCCCCTTTGGAAGCGCTATGTTGATCATTTCAAGCCTCCTGCGAGATATGTGACGCGGCCGAACCTGACCGACGACGGAAGGGTGCGCGAAAGGCGTACCGACCTGCCTTCCACCGTAAACTTTTCGCCCAGGGAGAGGGCCTCTAACTGTGTCGCATCGTCATAGACAATGAGTTCGTCAACGAAATTTCCGTCGGAGGCAAAGTGCCTTTCAAGTTCACCCAGGTAGAGCGCGAAACCTATCGCGCCTCCCCTCCTGCCCATCTTTTTGAGCAATTTATCGTATCTGCCGCCCGAAAGCACGCGCCGAGGCACGCCGTCTATATAGCCGTTGAAGATGAGGCCGTTGTAATAGTCGGCATTGTTGGCTATGGAGAAATTGACGTTTATTTTATCGCCGTAGCCCAGTCTGCGAAGCGAACCTACGAGTTTTTCAAGCTCCGCCGCGCCCTCTTTCATTGCATCGTTTACGGCGCACTCATTTGCCCGCACTACAGCCCTGTCGGCGTCCCCATCCATCAGCGCTACCGAGGCAAACAATTGCGCCCGCCCTCTGCCGAGACCGGCTTGGGCGGCAAACTGCGCGAAATCGTGGACGTTTTTGCCGCGGAGAAGGCCGTATGCCATCTCCTTATTTTCACCTTCGAGCCCGAGATATTCCATCAATCCTTCGGTATAGCCCATGTGCGAGACATCGACGAGGTAATTGCCGCTGACTGACGCGAGCGTGCGCGAGATTAGCATCGCAACCTCGGTCTGGCACACGTCGTCGATATCGCCAACAACCTCTACGCCCGTCTGATTGATTTCCCTGAATTCGCCGCCGTCTTCCGAGCGGCGGTAGACCTTTTCGGCATAGAAAAGTTTTGACGTGGGCTCGTCGTTGCGCAGATGGCTTATCACGGAGAGAGTTACGTCCGGACGGAGCGCGAGCAAACGCCCCTCCGCCCCGCCGAAGGCTA
>CALVLX010000128.1 GCA_944341195.1 uncultured Clostridia bacterium | reverse complement strand
ATATAAATTTCGCGGTAGATATAGCCCGAAACTTCGCCGTCCTGATAGCCCAGAACCATGAGCGTTGCCAGTTCGCGGTTGCGCTCCGAAATGTTGATGTTGGTGAGCGTGTAAATTACCGTTGCCGTGAGAAGCCCGGCAAAGATGATTATGACGACGGAAATGGCTATGATTGAGGGCGAATTGAGGGTGCCGAAGAGGCAGAGATCGAGAATGGAGAGCCCCGCCATTACGAGCGCCATGGAGATGGCGACGGCGATGACCGTCATGAGGAATCTGCTCTTGTAGCGCAGGACGTTGCGCACGGTGGACTTATATTTGAACGAAAAGAGATTCCAGAATTTGGGGAAGCGTTCGAATATGACCTTTTTGCCCGCCTTGGGGGGCTTGGGGCGCAGGAGGATTGCAGGCATTTCGCCCGTCATTCTGACGCCCGAAATTATGGTGGAGGAAAGTATGGTGACGGCTATTATGCCGAACACTATGACGAAGAACAGCACCGAGAAGTAGACGGACATGGCGGGCATGACGTAGGAGTAGTTGAAGATGTAGTATATAAGCTGCGCAAGGCCTTCGCCCATGAAGTAGGAAAAGAAGCCGCCTATGCCCGCCGCAATGGAGGCGAACAGCGCGTATTTGAAGATTATTTTAAAGGACGAATAGCCCAGCGTGCGCATACATGCAACCTGAGACCTCTCCTCCTCCACCAGCCTTGACATGTTGGAATAGACGATGAGCGCCGTGACAAAGAGGAAGGCCACAACGAGCACCCATCCGAGCGCGCCCACCTTTTCGGCATAGCTGTAGAGCGAATACACCGAAAAATTATCGTAGAGCGAGATGACCTGAACGGTGCAGTTTCCCTCCCCGTCCGTAAAGGCGCTTTCCAGCTCCGCTGTCATCTCGTCCACGTAATCGCCGTAGGCGCCGCTGAAGGAGTTGAATATTGTGCGGTCGGCCACGGACACGTAGAGGTCGCCGCGCGCTATGGGCTGAATGACGTTGCCGAACACGGTGGCCGAGGGGAGCACTTCAAAAGAGGTGTAAATTACGTTATCGACGGTGGAGAGATCGCCCAGCCCCGACCCGGTATCGGGCATCTCGACGTCTTCGCCGTTGAGGTAGCTGGGCTCGCCGTCCAGCGCTATGAGAAGGGGGCTCTGAATGAGCTGAGTAACCTTGAGGGAGACATTGAACTTATCCTCGCCTATTATGAGGCGGAGGGTGTCCTTGGTGTCCTCATCGAGGGGCTGCCCCGAATCCTGCACGGAGAGCTGATCGAGGATATCTAAAAAATCGAGCGAGATAACGGTGCCGAGGGATACGCCCTTTATGGCGGTGGAACTGCGGCCGACAGCCTGCTGGGCGTAGGCGACGTAACCTTCCTCATCGCCTTCGCCGGAGGATATTACCGAGGGAATGTTGACTGTGAAGTTCTGCGGGGAGGTGAAATCTTCCAAAAAATAGATGCGCGTGAGGCTGTCCCTGCCGCCTATTTTGAGGTTGACATCCACCGACATGCCCGAGGCGATGACGGGGGAGACCTGTTCTCCCTCCACCTCGGTGGTGAGGATGCCGCTCACCTTTTCGATGTCTTCATCGGAAAATCCGCTGTCAGACTTGCTCTTGATGATGAAGTCGGAGATGTTTGCGCTCTGATAATACTCTTCGAGAGAGTGGGTGATTTTATCCTTTGCCGAGCCGACGCCGGATGCGAACGTAACGGCTATGAGCACAATGAAAATTATCGAAATGAAGCGCGTGACGTGTTTTGAAAACATGCGCCAGAGCGTCTTTAAATATGTTTTCACGGCCGCACCTCCTTACCATTCTATCATGTCTACGGGTGTGGGATGCGAATTGAATTCGATTTTTTCTATTTCGCCGCTGCGGATGTGGATGACCTTATCGGCCATGGCCTTGAGCGCGGTGTTGTGGGTGACTATAATTACCAGCCTGTTGAGCTTTTTGGAGACGCCGTACAACAGTTTGAGAATCTTTTTGCCCGTCTCGTAGTCGAGAGCGCCCGTAGGCTCGTCGCAGAGGAGCAGTTTGGGATTTTTGGCTATGGCGCGCGCAATCGACACGCGCTGCTGTTCGCCGCCCGAGAGCTGGGCGGGGAAGTTGTTGAGCCTTTCCGAAAGGCCGACCTCAGCGAGGACTTCTTCGGGCTTGAGGTGGTTTTTGCATATTTCCACGGCGATTTCGACGTTTTCGAGCGCGGTGAGGTTGGGCATAAGATTATAGAACTGGAATACGAAACCGACGTCGTTGCGGCGGTAATCGGTGAGCCCCCTGCGGTTGAGTTTTGTGAGATCTCTGCCGTCGAGCACTATGGAACCCGAAGTTGCCGTATCCATGCCGCCGAGCAGGTTTAAAAGGGTGGTTTTGCCCGCGCCCGAACTGCCGAGGACGACTACGAGTTCGCCGTCGTTGAGTTCGAACGAGACGTGTTTTAACGCATTTACCACTATTGTGCCTACTTTATAATCTTTTCCGACGTCCGTAAGAGTCAAATAGCTCATACATGCAACCTGCCTAAAAATATTTTTCGTTATATTATAATTATAAACTCATTATAAACTTTTTAAATGTACAATGCGTTTATTATTTGTGAAAAAGCGGTAAAAAAATAAAAGGACTTCCGACAAAATAAGAGAACCGGCGCGCCCCGGAAAATATCCGCGGAATGCGGTTTCGGGCACAGGGCGTCAGGTCTTGCCCACGCTACGCGCCCGGAAAATTGCGCGTTTAAGAGCGGACGGGCACTGCCTGCTTCTACTATATTATACCACACTGTGTGGAATAATTCAAGACATACGGCAAAAAAAGCGCGGGCGGACGGCAAAAATATTATTATTGACATACGGGGAAGGACTGCAAACGGGCGCGGCGGTGCATATAAAACGCAAAAATGCCGCGGCGTTGCGCACAACGTCGCGGCAAAAATTATTTACGGTTATACCGCTCCTCTCCCCGCTCAATTTTCCGCGTGTTCGCCGCGGTGCATGGTGAGCAGCAGTCCCCTGCCCGTTATGATGGGCGAGATTATGAGCCAGAGCGCGGCCACAGCGATGACAATATAGACGATTATGGAACCGACCGAACGGGGGCCCATGAATATCCAGCCCACGAGGTTGAAGTTCCAGATGCCGTAAAGTCCCCAGTTGACGGCGCCCAGGAGCACGAGAATATAAGAAATAAAATTGATAATTACCATAAAACTTCTCCTTACAAATAATTTTAGGCCAAAGGAGCAAAATTATGCGCGGCGGTAAAAATTATCGGGGAGAAATTGAAAGGTTATTTTTCGTACACGGAGCGCTTGAGTATGCCTATATAGGGCAGCGAACGGTACTTTTCATTATAATCGAGGCCGTAGCCGACGACAAATTCATCGGGAATCTCGAAGCAGTTGTAGTCGGGCGCGATATCTTCGGTGCGGCGCTCGTGCTTATCCAGGAGGGTGACTATGGTGACGGACGACGCGCCCCTCTCCAAAAGCAGCTTTTTGAGGCAGGCGAGGGTGAAGCCGCTATCTATTATGTCCTCTATGACGATGACGTCCCTGCCGTTGACGTCGCCGTCCAGATCCTTTCTGATCTTTAATTTGCCGCTGGAAGTGCTGCCCGAGCCGTATGACGAGACGGCCATGAAGTCGAGTTCGAGCGGCATGTTCAGACAGCGGATAAAATCGGCGTAAAATATTATGCTGCCCTTGAGTATGCCCACGGCGACGGGGCGCTTGCCGGCGAGGTCGGCATCGACCTGTTTTGCGACGGCCGACACGCGCGCGCGTATTTCATCTTCGGTGAGTAAAATTTTCTGACAATCGGGATGTATCTGATGCATATATATTTCCTCCTGCGTACTTCCTTTCTCTTAAAAATTGTCGCCGTTCCAGCCCCAGTCGGCGTAGCCACCGTAAGTGACGTATACGCCCGAGGGATCAACGTCTGCAACCCGGCTTAAAATATCGCAGATTGCGGCCGTCATCGCGCGGCAGTCGGAGGCGTTTACGGAGCCGAAGGCACGGACATCGACAAAGGCGCCGTTTGAAAGTTTTTGGCCTGCAAACCAGAGGTCGTACCCGTCCGAGATGCCCACCATGAGGTAGCTTTCGGGCTTGTGCATGTTGGAGATTGCCCTGCCGAATGCCGACTTGAGCTCCTCCTTCTGCCCGTCCCGGAGTTTGGTTGTAATTTTGCAATCGATAAAGGGCATAATATTTCCTCGATATTATTATTTGCGGCATACCGCCGCATGTTTTACAGTTTGGAATAGTCGGTACAGGCAATGTATACGCACGCGGAGGGCGGCGTATCTCCGTCAACCCTGACTTTTTGCGAAATTTCGACGCCGCAGACGACGAGCACGTCGCCGCCGCACGCCACAACGGGTATGCAGCCGCGCAGATAGGCGGGTATCTTTTTATCGGTGAGAAAGTCGCCCAAACTCTTTGTGCCGCCGCCGAACTTTGTAAACCTGTCGCCGGGGCGGATATTGCGGACGACGGCCTCCGCGGGCAGCTTTTCTGCGTCCGCGACGAGCGTTTTAAGGGGCATGTCACCACACCGGCGCGCGGAGCTTTCGGCCTCCTGCGCGCTTGCGGCCGCAGCAAGGGGCTGTCCGCCGAATGAGGCGCCGCCCTCCCCGCCAAAAAAGCTGCGAAAGGGAACAACGGTGCCGGCGGGACGGAGTTCGGAGGCATCGAATATGACTACGCCGTCCGCCGTCCTCTGTGCGACAAGGCCGAGAAAACTAAACTTTTTGCCGTTGGGGGCGGACTGGAGATCGAATAATTTTTGGGCGTGAAGGGAGGTATAATCCTTGCGCCGATAGCGTTCGATAACATATAGTGCCGCACGTTTGAAGATTACAGGCTCGCCGCAGGGTGCGATTTTATAGCCGTACAGGCCGTTGTGCGTGACGATTTTTTTGACCTGGCGGGCAAAGTATTCCTCGTCCCCGGCGGCGAGCCGCGAAAAGCGGTATATGGCGCGCACGGCGCCGGGCACAGCCCTCTCCAGGGCGGGCAGAACGTTGTGACGGATGTAGTTGCGGGTGTAGCCGTCCGAAAAATTGGTGCTGTCGTCCACATACGCAATGTTGTTTTGCACGACGTATTCGTCGATCTCGCTCCGCGTGACCGCGACGAGCGGATGGATTGCAGACCGCCCGGACTGTTCCCTGTCATCTTCGATTCCGCACATTCCCGCGAGCCCCGAACCCCTGGCGAGGTTGAAGAGCACCGTTTCGGCGTTGTCATCCATGTGGTGGGCGGTGGCAACGCAGTCGCACCCGCTCCACCTGCCGTCGGGCGAATATATCACGGGCTTTATGCCGAGGCTGTTGTAATTTGAGTCCTCCGCCCATCTGTCGCTGTCCACACGGGCGACGGCGTAACAGCGGAACACGCGCCAGGAGCGCGCCTCGTTCTCGTTTTTATTGAGCCCGTCCGCCCTGAAAGAGAGGACGGGTATGCCCAGACTTTTGCAGTGCCCGATGACGAACGCCGAATCGCGCGCGGACTCCTCCCCCCTCATGCCGTGGTCGCAGTTGAGGACGGAAAGAGAGATGCCGAAGCGCGCCGCATTGGACGCCATATAGTGCAAAAGCGCCATGGAATCGCGCCCGCCCGAACAGGCGACGCATATTTTTTTGCCCGCATAGCGCCCGAGGTCGATTTTCATGTTACGATTATATCACATCCCGCGGCGATATGCAATGATAAAAAAATAATTATTACAAATTTTTTGCAATGTCGCAAAAAAATAGTTGACAAATAATGATGTTTACTATATGATTATATAGCTTGAATGTGCGCAACACTTTATCGCGGGGTGGAGCAGTCAGGTAGCTCGTCGGGCTCATAACCCGAAGGTCGCGCGGTTCGAATCCCGCCCCCGCAACCAGTTTTGTTACGCACGTTTATTTACGGCGATGTAGCTTAGTTGGTCTATAGCGGCCGGTTCATACCCGGCAGGTCGGCGGTTCGAATCCACCCATCGCTACCATTTTTTAAACACCGCCGCAGAGGCGAATTAATAGATCAGATGCCTGAGCGCATCGATCGTACACGGCCCGTTGGTCAAGCGGTTAAGACACCACCCTTTCACGGTGGTATCATGGGTTCGAGTCCCGTACGGGTCACCACAACGTGAGTGCAACCTAGCAGGGTTGTATTCCCGCTTATTTTATTCCCTCCCTTGCGGAGGGGTATACCCGAAGGTGTAGTTCAGTTGGTTAGAACGCTACCTTGACATGGTAGAGGTCGTTGGTTCGAGTCCAATCATCTTCACCAAAAAGATGACGTCGCTGTTGCGGCGTCATCTTTTTGTAGTTTGATTGACGAGAACGAACGCGGTTCGCGCGAGGAACGAAGTGACGACGCTCTGCCGAGAGGGCTCCGCTTGCGGAGTTTCGGCAGATACCAATCATCTTCACAAATTTTGAAATCTTTTCTTTGTTTGGAATGGCATTATTATAAATTCGTGCTTTGAGATCCTTCGGCGACGGCGCAAAAATGCGCCTGCTCAAGATGACAGTAATGGCATATACCGACTTTGAGATCTTTCGACTGCGCACACTGCGTGTGCTCCGCCCAAGATGACATAAAAAGGCTGTGCCGTTTCGATAAAGCCTCCTCCACTGTCATTTCGACAAAACGAAGCAGGCGAAGAAATCTCAAAGCCATCTACATTATAGCGTATATTATACCACCGCACTTACCCTGACTTTGATATCTTTCGGCTGCGCACACTGCGTGTGCTCCGCTCAAGATGACATAAAAAGGGTATGTCATTTCGGCCAGGCCTCCTCCACCGTCATTTAGACAAAACGAAGCGGGCGGAGAAATCTCAAAGTCCTTTGTACCCTTTTTCCTGTCATTTCGACCGAGCGAAGCGAGCGGAGAAATCTCAAAGCGTGCGCTCCCATTCGACCTATACAGGGCACATCCTCCCCGTCATCGGGGATAAGCGCGCGATAATATTAATATGTTTGCAGAGAGAGGCGGGCAAACAACATAAAAAATTTGAAATTTATGTGTTTGACGAATAATCGGCGCGAACTTCATTGATTTAAAATACGCTACGTGATATAATATTTTTACCGAGACGGAGGATTTTTTTATGGCAGACATCAGACTTGACGACATGCAGACAGTTGGCAGCAAGAGTTACGGATTTTTTGCGGCCATATGTATTTTTGCTGCTGCGTGGCTGGCCGTTTTGATTATAGGCGTTTTTTATCTTGAAAAGATGAGCATTGTAGCCACCCTGATGATAGTTGTTTCGGCGGCGATAATACTGTTCTGCGGCTATACGGCATTTGATTTTTTGACGACGCCGTCACGCTGTATCAGGACGGACGGAGAGAAAATATACTTCAGGCAGAAGAGACAGTGGATGGCTCTGCCGATCGCCTCGGTTGCGGCGGTGCAGACATTCAACGACGGCGCGACAAATTCGTTCAACTCACTGGGCGCGGTGATCAACCGCGGAACGATTACGCTGACGGACAGGCGGGGCGCGCAGTACAGGATAAAGTACGTTAAATCGCCCGAAGAAGTCAAGGAGCGGATAGAGAGTCTTAAGAGCACCCTTTGATGGGCGGACACACATGGTCTTTTGCGGGCGGCGCCGGAGCGCGCCCGCACAATTTACGGCGGAGCGCATTGTAATGCGCTCCGCCGTAAAATTTTATAAAACAATACTACCCGACATTTAAAAGTCGGCTTATGAGTTGTGAACGGTCGGAGATATAATTGATAACCCAGTCGTAATACTCGCTGAAATCCATCAGGCTGTCATCTTCGTCGTAGTCCCATTTTTCGGCATTGCGCCGCGCGGCCGGAGCGATATACTCCTTGTAGCCGGCGAGATATTCCGTGACTTCGCCCACGCGAGGCAAAAGCTCTTCCCACCTTTCGGCGGTCAGATCGAAAAACCATTGCTTGCC
>CALVLX010000127.1 GCA_944341195.1 uncultured Clostridia bacterium | reverse complement strand
GTGACGGCGGTGTTTGAAAAGATTACCTTCACCGTTGTTTATGTTGCTCACGGAGGCGGATCGATATCCGGCGAGCAAAGCCAGGCGGTCGCATATGGCGAGAACACAAGTTCGGTAACGGCGGTTCCCGGCGAAGGCTATCAATTTGCCGGGTGGTCTGACGGGATAAAGACGGCAACCCGACGGGATAACAACGTAAAATCGAGCATGACGGTAACGGCAGTATTTGAAAAAGTTAATTTTACTGTTGCTTATGCCGTTGAAGGAAACGGCTCGATAAAAGGGAAGGCTGATCAGACAATTGCGTATGGCGAAAATTCAACGACGGTAACGGCGGTTCCCGACGAAGGATATGAATTTGTGGCATGGTCGGACGGAGTAGATACGGCGACGCGCCAAGAAAATAATGTGCAACAAAATATCGTTCTGACGGCGACATTCCGCAAGAAAGTATTACAGGTCAGCTACACAACTGATGGAAACGGGACAATAGAGGGCGAAGCAAGCCAGAGCGTTGAGTATGGAGAAAGCGCGACGAGCGTAACGGCGGTTCCCGATTACGGCTACGAGTTTGCCGGGTGGTCTGACGGGGTAAAGACGGCAGCGCGCACGGATACGGCTATAAACAATCGCATTTCGGTAACGGCTGTTTTTCAGAAGAAAATTTATCAGGTGCGATATGAGGTAGTCAATGTATTATACGGTCAACTATATGAAGACGGCGGCAAATATAATGTGACGCTTACATATCAGGTAGCCTACGGGGAAAGCGCTCCCGGGGTTGTTGCAGTACCGCTCAACAACCTTTCGGGACAGGCATTTTCATTCCTATATTGGTCGGACGGAGCAACGGCGGCGGCAAGACAGGACGACAATATCTCTTCCGATATGACGGTAACGGCATATTTCGGCTATAAAATAGAATATAAGGTAGACGAAAACGTTGGCGGCAGGATAGAAGGAAATGCCGAGCAAAAGCTGTTGCCTGACGGAAAAACGGAACAGGTTACGGCCGTCCCCGATGAAGGCTATGCGTTTTGCGGGTGGTCGGATTTATCATGGGAAGCGAGCAGAGGCGGCGATGCGGTAAGTGAACTCTATCACAGGGCTTATTATGCCGTTTGGGAGTATATAGCCTATTTTGAGCCGATAGAAAAGACTTTTGAATATGACTACGGCATTGCCGGCGGCACTCCTTTGGAGTCTGAGATTACGTTGAACCGCAACGATATTAACGGGGCAGAATTTGTCGTCCCGGAGTGTGCGGGCTACACTTTTTGCGGCTGGTATGCCGACAGCGATTACAGAGTGAGGATAACAACCGAAAGCGGAAGGTATATATATGGGTATGCAGTATTTTCCCTGGAATCGGATACGCTGTATGCAAGGTGGCAGAAGGATGGGGAGGAAACGAACAATCATAAAATCTTAATGATATTCGTGGATGAATTACAGGCTACCCTGTATTCAAAAAAAGAGAAGAATACCTTGATGCTTATTACAAGATGAGCGCGCTTGACTATGACGCAAGCAAATGGGTTGCCGGATGTATTTGCGATATATTGAACGAATGGTTTGAAGGCATAGTTCAGTTTGAAGTTGACTCTTATTATACGACGCAGACTATAACGGATGATTCATTTCCTACAAGGGGAAGCAACTGGTTATTTGCTACACAGATAGAGGAAGTCTTTGATGTAATGTACTTATATCATAACACTATAACTACGGTAGGTTATGGAAAATACGACGATGAATTAAGATCTGTGACTGGTCTTTCTGTTGTCAAAAATGCTTCTTTAGGATTATGGGATTTCTGGGAGAGCTCGATAGTAAATAACTACCCACTACAAGAACATTTGTCTGATTTGAAAGCAGATCAAGACATAGAGCATAATCCATTGATAGAATGTTATATGCATGAGTTTGCCCATTCGGCAGAGCAGAATTACGATTTCGATTATGATTTACATACTGCTTTGTCGTATCCGGGGAAAGGGCCATCAAATATGTCCGACGTTATAAAACCATATCTTTTAGGTAAATTTGAAATGAACGGTGAAATGTGTGGCATTCCCATGGATTACTGGAAACATCAGAACATGGTAACAGTAAACTACGTGGCACAAAGCTCGTTTTACGGGAGAGTTAAGTTGATTGGAGAAGGTGAGGATGATGCGTATGAGAGTGGACAAAGTTATATAACAAAATACATTGCTTATGGAACAGATTTAACAGTCGAAGCGATTCCTCAAAAAGGATATCGTTTTGTAAAATGGACTGATGGTGTAACCACGGCTGTAAGACACGATATAAACATTATTGCTTATATTAGTGTCAATGCAATATTCGAAAAAATATAAAGGGGACAGAGGTAATAGGAGGAGGGAATATGCCTGCACGAACGGCGTTCCGCCGCGCCGTAAGGGTATGGATAAAGACGGGGCGGAGCCTTTAAAAAGGCTCCGCCCCGTCGTCGTTAACGCTATTTTGCGGCCTTAATTCAATGCCGCTTTTTATGATTGCACGCCGTATATGCCGCGGTTAACGGCATTTAAAGGGGTTCAGCCGCACAGGCGTTCCAGGGCGAGCTTATATATCTTAAAGCATTTTTCTATCTTTTCAAAGGTGATATATTCGTTCGCCTGGTGAATGGTGCTCTCCTCGCCGTCCTCCTCGGGGCCGAATGCCGCGCCGTACTTCAGCGCGCGGGCATAGGTGCCGCCGCCTATCGCTATGGGCTGCGCGTCCCCGCCCGTAACTTCGTTATATACGCCCAGCAACGTCTGTATGAGCGTGCTGTTCTTGTCGTTGAACAGCGGAAGCTGATCGTGTATTATTTCGTAGGGCGTACCGCAGCCGTCGAGTATGCCCGTTATCTGTTCGCGCTTGAATGTGGCGGGGTAGCGTATGTCGCACGTCACGTAAATTTTGCCGTCAGCCTGTTCTATGAGGTTGGGGGAGAAGGTGAGGGGGCCGGTCTCGTCCTCAAGGCCTTTGAGCCCCATATATTGCCCGAATAACGCCTCCTTCATATCGCCGAGGCCTAGGTAATCGAGCATGGGAACTATGGCGTTTACGCCTTTTTCGGGGGTGGAGCCGTGCGCGCTCCTGCCGCGCGATATTACCTTTCCGCCCTCGCGGGTGAGGCCCGGTACACGCTGCGCGTCGGCGGAACAGGTGACTTCGCAGTAGTCGCACACCATGTTGGCGCGGTTGCCGCCCTTGAGACCGCTGAAATTTACGTCTGCTGCGTCGAAGGCGAAGCGGACGTGCAATATGCCCTTCTCCGCGTAGATTACGGGGAAGTCGGCATCGGGCGAGATGCCCTCTTCGGGCATTTTGGCAACTTTGTTATAGTGTTCTATGCAGCCCCAGCCCGTCTCTTCGTTGCAGCCGAGTATCAGCTTTATCGTCCTGCGCGGCTTAAAGCCCTCCTCCTTGAGCGCGTGCATGGCGTAGAGGGCGAGCATTGCGGGGCCCTTGTCGTCCATGGTGCCCCTGCCCCATATTCTGCCGTTCTGTTCGTCGATTTCGCCGCCGAACGGATCGTGCGTCCAGCCGCTGCCCGCGGGCACCACGTCGAT
The DNA here is from genome assembly GCA_944341195.1 of uncultured Clostridia bacterium. Lineage (GTDB taxonomy): Bacteria > Bacillota > Clostridia > Christensenellales > Borkfalkiaceae > Coproplasma. The sequence goes on along the minus strand of CALVLX010000127.1, from coordinate 4,730 downwards.
ATGGGCGAGCACGGCGAAATCCTTGCCGCTGCCCCATACAACTTCGCCTGCGTAGTTGTCGTAGTTGTGCGTTTCAAATCCCATGAATTCGGCGAGGGACAGGAAAAAATCGAGGCACTTCGCCGCGCCTCTGCCGAACGGCATACCCTCTTCGGGTTGTGCCTGCGATGAATCGTATGTAACAGCCTGGGCTATGTTCTTAACGATGTCGTCAAAATAGTTGGTCATGATAATCTTCCTCTATATCTTTATGCCGCGTGCGCACGGTATGTGTGCCGCCGCGTAAAATTTTTGAGTGCGAACGGCGCGTTTTAAGCGCTTTTTAAGACTGTAAGTTACATTCTTTGCTTAAAAATATTATACACTTTTTTAAAAGTATGGTAAAATATTTTAAAGCAGTTTTGTGAAATTTATTTTTAGAGGTTTTGAGTATGCACGAAGGACACCGCCGTCGCCTCCTGGAAAAACTAAAAAACGGCGACAACCTTTTTGAACACGAACTTTTGGAAATTTTGCTCTTCAACGCCTATCCGCGCAAAAACGTAAATCCTATCGCCCATGCGCTGCTGCAGCGCTTCGCCGGCATCGACGAGGTAATAAACGCCGACATCGAGGAACTGACAATGGTAGAAGGCGTTGGCGAAAACGTCGCTCTCTATCTAAAGTGCATAGGCCAGTGTATGCGCCATAAGAACAGCTGCGACAGCTTCGCCCACATAAAGAACACCGAAGAACTCAAAAAATTCGTCACTGCGCGCCTCGGCGGCAAGGCAAGCGAAGTGCTGGAGTTTTACCTCATGGACAAGAGCGGCCGCGTGCGCAGGATATTTTCCTACACTAGCAACGATCCGTCGCGCGTGGTCGTTCAGCCCGAAGAGATCGCAAAGATGATCTCCGTCTGCCGCCCGCACGGCGTGTATATGGCCCACAACCATACGGACAGCCCCTGCTTTCCCTCCGACGCGGACGACGACATGACAAAAAAGGTGCAGGTCATCTGCAACCTCAATAACGTCAGGCTGTATGACCACTGCATCTTTGCGCCCGACGGGATTTACAGTTACTTTTTAACAAACAGGCTGGATGACATCGCCAGGGAGTATTCGGTGTCAAATCTCTTCGGCAAGAACTTTTAAAACTTTATAAAGCGATCGGCTGTGCGTCCGCCGCCCCTCTTGCCGGCGCGGCGGACGCACAGCCGGCAAGAGGGGCGGGGTGCGAAATTTTATCAGTTTTTCACACAATCGTTGTTTATTTTTAATAAATTAAGGGTATATTATATGTGTAAACGGAAGGGAAATTTCGTTTGCGGCAAAGAGCCGTTCTGTCCGCCGGTACAGGCGCGGGATGCGGGGCATTCCCCCGGGCGCTCGATTTTCCGGTATACCCTCAAGTAAGAGTTTTCAATATTTTTCTCTCCATATTAAAAGGCGCCTCTGCTATGCACCGGCGTCTTTTAATATTTTTCCCGTCTAAAACGGCCGGATATTAGTAAGGAATTCCTTATTTTAAGGTAAGGAGAACATATTTTAGCCGTTAATAACATAAAAAGCTAATCTGGTTATATAAAGTTATATTATTTTGGGTATTTTAATAATACCTGTGCGGTGGTAATATACTGCATGTATCAAAAAAGAGGTTTAATATGAACGGAAAGAAAATTTTAACCGTGCAGGATCTCTCCTGCGTGGGGCAGTGCTCGCTCACCGTTGCGCTGCCCGTCTTGTCCCATTACGGTCTGGAAGCGGCTGTGCTTCCCACGGCGGTGCTCTCCAACCACACCATGTTCAAAAGCTGGTCGTATCTCGACCTAACCGATGAAATTCCCAAAATTTATAGAGAGTGGGAAAACAACGGCATCAAATTTTCGGGCTTTTTGCTGGGATATCTCGGCAAAAGTTCGATAATGGATCTCTGCCGCACGGCCTTCGATAAGTTTTCCGAAGACGGCGCGCCCGTGATAATAGATCCGGCGTTCGGCGACAACGGCAAACTCTACGGCGGGTTCGACGGCGAGTACGTCGCCGCCATGTTCTCCCTTTTAAAGAGGGCGGATATCATTCTCCCCAACATTACAGAGGCCTCCTATCTCCTGGGCGAGCAGTACAAAACGCAGTACGATAAGTCGTATGTCGAGGGCATGGCCGAACGGCTCCGCGCCGCCACGGGCGCCACGGTCGTCATCACTGGTGTCGAGCAGGACGGGCTCATAGGCGAACTCATATTCGACGGCGGAAAACCCGAGTATGTTCTGCAGGAAAAAGTGCCCAAATTTTCACACGGCACGGGCGATATATTCGCCGCGGCGTTCACCGCGCGCTATCTTAACGGCGATTTTCTCGCCTCGGCCTGTGCCGAAGCGGGCAAACTCGTCGCCGATTGCCTCAAAGCTACCGCGGATTGGCACGGTTACGGCGTCCAGTTCGAAGACGTGCTCTTCTCGCAGATAAAAAAGTAAGAATCTGCCCCCCCCTGTTCGGGGGTGCGATAAACGCCCCGGCAGGAACCCGTTTGTTCGGACTCCTGCCGGGGCGTCATTTTATGGAAGGCGGCGTATGCCGCATATTTAAGCCTTGTGTATTGCAAAAAATCACAGGTCGAATGCGATGGCGGTGACGTCGTCGTCGAAGGAGGGGCAAAAGCTCCTCAAGTTACTCTCCAGATCCTTTATGAACTCCTCGCCGGTGCGGGCGTAGGAGAGGGTGCGTATCGCGCCATCCACGCCGAACATTTCGCCCCTTTCGTTGCGGCATTCGGTCACGCCGTCCGTCAGCAGCACAAGTATGTCGCCCTTTTTGTAGGGGATGGTGTCCTCAAAGTACCGCGGTTCCGAAAACCAGTTGGATACGGGCGGAGAGTTGAGTATTATCCGCATTATGCCGCCGTCGGATTTGAGCAGTATGGGCACGTTGTGCCCCGCCATGGAGTAAGTTATGCTGTGCTCGTCTATCCTGGCCGCGGCAACGGTTATATAATTTCTCTCGTCCAGTTCGAGCTCGCGGAATCTTGCCGAGAGCGCGCCTATGGCTCCGGCGGGGGAGTAGGCGTTCCTGTCATACGCCGCCTTTACAAAGGCCGTGAGCATCCCCGCCGAAATGCCCTTTCCCGATACGTCGGCAATGACTCCGCAGGCCGAATCGCCCACGGCGAATATCTCGGGCAGGTCGCCGCCTATGTCGTGACAGGGAATGTACATGTAGGAATATCTCTTGCCGGCAACCCACCTGCCCGCGGGCAGAAGTTTTTGCTGAATATACTTTGCGGAGCGCAGCTCGCTGGCAATTTCACTCTCCAGCGCGTCCTCTATTACGCCCATGCACAGTCCGTCGCCCACGGGTTTGACGGTGAGCACAAAGGATAGCCTCTTTTCCTCCCCGGCGCCGCCGGCGGTGAACTGTATCCTCTGCATGACGGGCTTGTCCGAATAGAGCGCGTCTTCAAACGCCTGCACGAGCAGGCAGTTCTTTGCGCATTCGGAGGAGCCGCATCTCTTTACGTCGCCCGCGCAGCCCGTGACCTTGCCCAGACTTCCCCTTGCGCAAGGGGAGGGGAAGAGCTGCGAAAAGGCGCGGTTGGAATACACCACTTTTAAATTTTTATCCGTCACGGCCATGGGCGAAGGCAATTCGTCCAGCAGACGTCTGTAATATTTTTCTATCATTTTGTTGCGCAATAAACTACGATTGCCCCGGCAGTATGCCGCATTCAATCACTATGCGCGGCGCGTCATTCGGAGTGGGGCAGATAAAATCTCAGCTTTCCGCTCACCACTTCGGCGGTCACGCATTCGTTTTCTATGTCGTAAAGTTCGCCTTCGGCCTGAATGGTGAACTTTTCCTTGTCCGTTTCGGGGTAGATAACCGCCTTTTTGCAGCGCACAAAGGTCACTTCCTTTATGTCCTTGAGTTTGCCCAAAAACAGCTTTGCAAAGGCTATGAACGTCTTGAATACGGACAGATAGTCAACTATCATGAAGTCCATCAGCCCGTCGTCAACGCGCGCTTCGGGAAAGAGGCGTATGCCGCCGCCTATCTGCTTTCCGTTGCCCAGGCAGGCCAGCAGTCCCCTGTAATATTTGCGCTCGCCGTCGTCAACTTCCACGGAAAAATTGCGCGCCTTGTATCTGAAGAGGCTCTTGAAGAATCCGTATATATACTTGCTCTTGCCGTTGTGGCGGGCGGCGTAGGCGCGCTTGAGCACGTCCACGTCCATGCCGCAGCCGACGGCGTTTATGGAGCGCAGCCCCATGGATGTCTCTATGTAATCGATGAACACGGGCGAGCGGAAGGCTATGACCTGCGCCGCATACTTGACGTCGCGTTCGGGTATTCCTATGGCGGCGGCAAAGTCGTTTCCGCTGCCTACGGGTATTACTCCCAGCTTGCACAGCGAAGGATCCTTTATGCCGTTCAACACTTCGTGCAGGGTGCCGTCGCCGCCCATGGCGATTATCCTCGTTCTTTCGCCGTCTGCCGTCAGCTCCTCGGCAATCTTCCTCGCGTGCCCCGAATATTCGGTATAATGAAACTCATACTGTTTTCCCGCCCTGTCAAAAACATTCTTTACGATATCCACGGCTGAAGCGTTTTTGCCGTTCACCCGTTTCGAGTTTACTATTATGTGATACATTTTCTGCCCCGTACTTATGCGCGCCGCAGGATATGAGGGCGCGTTTTTCATCAGTTTACAAATATTATACATTATATTTGTAATAATTGCAAACAAAATAA
>CALVLX010000126.1 GCA_944341195.1 uncultured Clostridia bacterium | reverse complement strand
CCAACGCCCTGTTCATGGCCGCGTTCATAGGCGCGCCCGAGTTTTTCACCCGCCTCTTCGTCGAAGCGGAAAAACTCACGCCCGACGCCATGGCATATTCGGTCAATTTTCTGGTCATCGTCTCTTCATTTCTGCCCGTAGTCTGCGTCAAGATAGTGTGCGACGGCGCCGTGCGCGGCTGCGGCGGCAACCTGGGCTTTACCATTTCCACGTTTACCGACCTCATACTGCGCGTCGCGTTCGTGTACATACTCACTACGCCCATGGGCTTTGCGGGCGTAAGCTGGGCTTGGGCGATAGGCTGGTCAATAGGCGCCGTTGTGGCTGTAAGTTTCTTTTTCGCGATCCCCTGCCTGAGGGGCGTGTTCTTTCCCAAATCGGCGGCGGGGCGGCGGGCAAATAATGCCGCCGCGCAGAATGACGGTCAAAACACTTGATTTTTGCATTATTATGTGTTATCATAATTAAAATTCGAATATTTATAATGCTATGAAGCGGAAAAGTAAATCGATTGCCGCCTTACAGAGAGCTGCCGCACGGTGCAAGGCAGCAGGCTGCGTCCTTTGAACTCGCCGCGGAGCAGACCGGGTGAAAAATCAGGTAGTCCGGTACGGTATCCCTCCGTAAAAAGGGCAGGGCGTGTTCAGCGCCTTACGAGGCGGCTCAGGCCGTAAAGAAGAGTGGTACCACGCACGGGGCGGCGTCTCTTTAATAAGAGATCGCGCCCCGTTTTGCGTATAAAACTGCGCATAAAAACGTATGGTATTGTCATGAAAAATCACAACAAGTACACCCCCCAATTCTTCCTTCCCCCCGAGCGCTGTATGGACTGGGCCGAAAAGCCCATGATAGAGCGCGCCCCCGCATGGTGCTCCGTAGACCTCCGCGACGGCAACCAGAGCCTCGTCGAGCCCATGTCGCTGGAGACAAAGCTGAAGTTCTTCCGTCTCCTCGTCGATATAGGCTTCAAGGAGATTGAAGTCGGCTTCCCCGCCGCGTCCGAAACGGAGTACGCCTTCATGCGCCGCCTCATAGAGGATAACCTCATCCCCGATGACGTCACCGTGCAGGTGCTCACGCAGGCGCGCGAACATATCATCAAAAAAACGTTTGAAGCCGTAAAGGGTGCAAAGAACGTAATAATCCACGTATACAACTCCACGTCCGTCGCTCAGCGCGAGCAGGTGTTCGCAAAGGACAGGGCGCAGATCAAGTCGATAGCGGTGGAGGGTGCAAAGCTCTTAAAGCGCCTCACCGACGAGGCCGGCGAAAACTACCGCTTCGAGTACTCCCCCGAATCCTTCACGGGCACCGAGCCGGAGTACGCCCTCGAAGTGTGCAACGCCGTTTTAGAGGTGTGGCAGCCCGCGGCGGACAGAAAGGCAATCATTAACCTCCCCGCCACGGTCGAAAATGCCATGCCCCATGTCTATGCGCAGCAGGTGGAGTATATCGCAAAGCACCTGGCATACAGGCGCAACGTCGTTCTCTCCCTGCATCCCCACAACGACCGCGGCAGCGGCGTCGCAGCGGCGGAGGCGGGCATACTCGCCGGCGCGGACAGGATCGAAGGCACCCTCTTCGGCAACGGCGAAAGAACGGGCAACGTCGGTGTGATAACCCTCGCCATGAACATGTATTCGCAGGGCGTGGAGCCCGGGCTGGATTTTTCGGATATGCCCCGCATAACTTCGCTCTACAGGGCGTATACGGGTATGCCGGTCAGCCCCCGCCAGCCCTATGCCGGCGAACTCGTCTTTGCCGCCTTTTCGGGCTCCCATCAGGATGCCATCGCCAAGGGCATGGCCTTCCGCGCCCGCACGGACAGAAAGATCTGGGATGTGCCCTATCTGCCCATCGATCCCGGCGATGTCGGCAGACGGTACGAAAGCGACGTCATCCGCATCAATTCCCAGTCGGGCAAGGGGGGCGTGGGCTATGTGATGCAGACGTCCTTCGGCATAGATATGCCCCGCACGATGAAGGAGGACATGGGCTACAAGGTAAAGCACGTCTCCGATGTCACCCACAGCGAACTCAAGTCCGGGGATATCTACAACGTCTTCAGGGAAAACTACCTCGAAAATCACACTCTGTTCGATATATCCGAATGTCACTTCAGGCAGACGGACGGCATAGAGGCCGCGCTCACGCTCGTCTGTGGTGATAGCAAAAGCACCGTATCCGCCGACGGCAACGGCAGGCTGGATGCCGTCTCCAACGCCCTCAAAGCCTTCTTCGGCATAGACTACGTGCTTACGGTCTACGAACAGCACGCCCTCTCGGTAAGTTCGGCCTCCAAGGCCATCTCCTATGTGGGCGTGGAGGGGGAAGGCGGCACGTATTTCGGCGCGGGCATAGACGACGACATAATCAAATCGTCGTATAAGGCCCTCGTCTCTGCCGTCAATAACTATTTAAAGGCCGTGCGCCGCGGCTGATCCGCTCCGCTTCCCCTTTCTTCAAAATACGTTTGACACGCTCCTCGCAGTGTGCTATAATCTGTAGGCAGTTTAAGTTGCTGCAATAATCCAAGGAAGTAATGTAATCAATGCATCCTCAAGCGCTCTTCGAAGTGTTCGGCCAGCCCGTATATGCCTACGGCATATGTATGGCGGTCGGCATAATCGCGTGCTTTATCTTTCTCATGTGGGCGTTCTGGTACCGCAACTTCAACGAGGAAGCGTCCGATAAAATTCTCATAATAGGCGTCGTCGCCACGGCGTTCGGCATCTTTATGGCTATGGTTTTCCAGTCCGTCTACGATTTTATCGAAGATCCCTCCTCTGGCTTCCGCCTCAACACGTCCATGACCTTTTACGGCGGCCTCATCGGCGGCGTAAGTTCCTTCCTCATCGTCTGGAATCTCTACGTGTTCGTCATCGCGCCCCGCGTCAAAAAGGTAAAGTTCCTTCAGAACAACATGAACGCATCCCTCTCGGATGCGCTCCCCATAATCCCCATAGGCATAACCATAGCCCATGCGTTCGGCCGCCTCGGCTGTTTCTTCGGCGGCTGCTGCTACGGCGCGCCCACCGAATCCTGGATAGGTCTGCCCTGCGCCCACGGCTTCAACACCGAACTTGGCATGACCATGGACGGCGTAAACGTCATTCCCGTCCAGCTCATGGAGTGCATATTCCTGTTCATGCTCTCGGCGATAATGGCCCTCCTGTATTTCAAATTCAGGTTCAACTGCAATTTCGGCGTGTATGCCATGGCATACGGCGTGTGGCGCTTCATAATAGAGTTCTTCCGCGTAGACCACCGCGGCGACCTCGTTGCGGGCATAACCCCCTCGCAGTTCTGGGCGATAGTAATGGTGGTGCTCGGCATAGGATATTTCTTCGCGTATAAGTACTGGTTCAAGCGCTTCATGAAGCACCCCGAACGCCAAAAACCCCTCAAGGAGGCGGAAAAGGCGGAGGAGGCGGAGCAGACTCCCGCCGAGTGACGCCCGCCGTTCATTCAATCAAATTTAACAGCTTATAGATACAGGCGGCGCGCAAAGTTTTTGCTTTGCGCGCCGCCTGTATTTGCGTCTTATCTGTATAAAAATTTATCTGTATCAAAATGCCCGCCCTTGCCGCGGAGGCCGTCAGCCGCCGCATATTGCGCGGGCAATTTCCTTCACTTCGTCGGCCAGCGACTGCGGCGCCAGCACCTTCACCGCCCCGCCGAACGAAAGTATCTTGTTCGCCAGTCCGTCCTTCGGCAGGCTGACGTCGCACACCAGCGAGTTGCCCCTCGGCTCTATCGCGTCGATGCCCAGCCACTCCTCGGCGTCGGCCAGGGCGGAGCGCTCTATCTCCAGCGTCACGCCGCACATGTCGTCGGAAGAGTAAAAGAAGTCCAGCGGAATGTCCTCCTTGCTTATCTCCCTTTTTTCAAACGTCCCGCCCGTAAACGACAGCTTTTTTATGCGCCCTATCTTAAATGTGCGCCAGTCCTGCTTGGTGTGGCAAAAGGCGTAAACATACCACACGTTGCGCTTTAATATGAGCACGTGCGCATCTATCACGCGCACCGAGTGTTCGCCCTCGCGCGAGATGTAATCTATCTTCATGCGCAGATTTTCGTTTACGGCCCTCTCGCACGCCCTCATCTTGTCGGCAAAAGTACCGCCGTCGCCCCACGTGCCGCCGTCCACTATTATATTGCCCGAAACGGCCATCTCGCGCTTTTCGTCCTTGCTGTGCCGCTCTATCTTCTCCAGCGCGCTCATGGCCGCCTCGTCGCCCGCCTGCGCGCTCCACGCCCTCAGCGCGTTGCACGCCGCGGCGTATTCGTCGCGCGTCAGAAATCCCGCGGGCATTCTGTACGCCTCCGAAATCGCCACTCCGCCGTACCTTCCCCGCGTAATCGTCACGGGTATGCCCGCAAGCGAAAGGTCGTCTATGTATCTGTATACCGTCCTCACCGAAACTTCGTATCTCTCCGCCAGTTCCTTCGCCGTCACCTTGCGCTTTGCAAGCAGCGTGGCGAGAATTTTTATCATCACACGGTATTTCACGCGCGTCTCCTCCGTATAATATCTCAAAAGCCTGTCTGCGCGGTTGCGCGCATTATACTCTAAAAAAAGTATTTGTCAATGCTTTTTGAAAAAATTTTTTATAAAAATTATAAAAATATTTTATCATACATGACAAATAATGTCAACATTATTGAGTATAATATTAACTGTAAAAAGATTTGCGGAGGATTTTTATATGAATACCAACTTTGCGGCATATATACAGGCACAGAAGATGCGCATCCGCGCCGAGCGCGCGGACGAAATAGATTTCATCTCCCGGGGCGGCGTCGTCACGCTGGGCGGGGCGGTAGCTGCCGTGCGCGATGCCGAAGACATCCTCTCCGAAATGGATGGCCTCCGCGGCCTCAACACGCGCGAGCGCGCCCGTTTGCGTACCGTTCGCGGCGCAAAGCTCTGCACCGCGGCATAGGCCGTCCCTGTCCCGCCGACGCCTTTTCGTGCGGCGCGCCTTACCGGTTAAATACCTCGCTTAAAAATGGCGGAGCATCTGCTCCGCCATATTCATTTAGTCACAAGTTTTTCCAACAGCGCCACCGCGGCGTACATCGCGCCGGCCAGCGCGCAGAGTATTATTGTGGCCGTCATTACGAGGTCGAGCCTGAACACCTGCCCGCCGTATACGATAAGGTATCCCAGCCCCGCGCGCGAGACTATATATTCGCCCATTATCGAACCTATCCACGCCAGCCCCACGGCCACTTTGAGCGTGTTCATCAGCTGGGGCAGGGAGGAGGGGATGACAAGTTTGCACAGCGTCTGCCTCTTGTTGGCGCCCAGCGCCCTCATGAGCATAAGCATGGTGCCGTCCACCTGCAAAAATCCCGTCAGCGTGTTCATTATGCACACTATTATGGCCACTATCACCGTCATGAATATTATCGCGGTGTAGCCCGTGCCCATCCATATTATTATGAGCGGCCCCAGCGCGATTTTGGGCAGCGCGTTCAGAACGACTATATACGGCTCGAACACGCGCCGCGCGCCGTCGCTCATCCACAGCAGCACGGCCACTCCGTACCCCGTTATCACGGCGGCAAAAAAGCCCGTTATCGTCTCCATCAGCGTTATGCCGATGTGGTAGAACAGATTTCCCGTGGCGTAGAGTTCGCCTATCGTCGCAACCACGCGCGAAGGAGAGGAGGTCACAAAGGGATCTATCAGTTCAAATTGCGCGCAGAGTTCCCATGCGCCTATGATAACGGCCAGCAGTCCCAGCCTCGCCGTCCATATTATTATCTTTTTCCTGCGCACGTTCTTCAAAAATTCAACGTGCCCCTGTGAGTATGTCGTTTGTTTTTTCATGAGTGTTTTCCCGCAGTTACGGGTGCGGCGGCTTGTCGGCCGCGCCCCTTGCCTATATTCCCAGCTCGTCGCGCAGCTTTTCAAACATGGCGGCAAACCGCCCCGAATTTCTCCTCGACTTGGGCGTGCCGTCGCCAAAGGTTATGTCGTGTTCGGCTACGACGCGCGCGGGGCGGGCGGAGAGCACTATCACCTTATCCGAAAGCGCTATCGCCTCCGAAATGTCGTGCGTGACCAGGAGGGCCGTCTTTTTTTCGTTCTTTATTATGGCCTGCACGTCGTCGCACACCTCCAGCCTCGTCTGGTAGTCCAGCGCGGAAAAAGGTTCATCCAAAAGGAGCAGTTCCGCCCCTGCGGCCAGCGTGCGTATGAGCGCCACTCTCTGTCTCATCCCGCCCGAAAGTTCCCCGGGCCTCTTCTTCAAAAAGTCCTTCAGGCCGTATTTTTCGGCCAGGGCAAGCGCCCTGCTCTTTTCCGCGGCGTTCTTTGTTCCGCGTATCTCCAGCGGCAGAAAGATGTTCTCTTCAACCGTCCTCCACGGAAAGAGCGCGTCGCGCTGAAGCATGTATCCGCAGTCCCCGCCGCCCCGCGTTATTTCGCCGCCCGTAGGCTGCAAGATGCCCGCCGCAAGCGAAAGTATCGTAGTCTTTCCGCACCCCGAAGGGCCTATCACGGAAACGAATTGCCCCCGCAGTATATCAAAGTTAAGCCCCTTCAGGGCCTCCGTTTCGCCGGCAAGGGTGTGGTAGGTGTAGTCAACGTCCGTAAACTTGAGTATCATAGCCCGTACACTTGTTCATATACGGCGTGCGCCGTCTCCGTGAGCACAAGGTCGTCAAAATCCACCCGTCTCTCCAGCTCGCCCGCGCTCTCAATTATGTCCTGCAGCCTTTCAAACGCGCTCTCCTTCATGGCCATATCCGTCACCCAGGCGTCAATCTCCTTGTAGTTTTTCACCGAAATTTCCAGCGCCTGCACGGTTGTGCCGTCAAAGTAGGGCAGCAGTTCCCCGGCCACCGTCGCTGCGTCCGTCTCGTTTACGTATTTTATCGCCTTCGTCACGGCGCGCAGCAGCCCCTCTATCTTGTCGGGATGGGCTTCTATATAGCTCGATTTCGCCATAAAGCAGGTGTAGGGCACCTCGCCCGACTGCTGTCCCACCGAGGCCACGATATATCCCTTGCCCTCGGCCTCGTACTGGCTGGCTCCCGGCTCGAACATGGTGCAGTAGTCGGCCACGCCGCCTTCAAAGGCCGCCGTCATCATGTTGAACGCCACGTCATAGTTCAAAGTGGCCTCAACGCCCCTCTCGGCCAGGGCGTATTCAAACGTCATGGCGGGCACGCCGCCCTTGCGCCCGGCGAGGATCTCCTTGCCCTCGAGGTCGCTCCACTCAAAGTCGGGCTGCGCCGTCCTTCCCACCAGAAAGCTGCCGTCCCGCTTTGTCAGCTGGCCGAACACCATCGGCCTGTCGTTGGAGCCGCCTATCGCCACATATATGGCCGCCTCGGGGCCGCAGAATCCTATGTCCGCCCCTCCGGATAGCACGGCCGCCATCGTCGCGTCGGCGCCGCCGCCGTTTGTCAGCTCTATCTCTATGCCCTCTTCCTCAAAATAGCCCAGCTTTTCGGCCAGGTACAGCGGGGCGTAGAACACCGAATGCGTCACTTCGTTTATGCGCACGGTGCCGTCCTCCCCGGCGCACGATATAAGTCCCAGCGGTGCGGCCGCCGCCAGCGCCGCAGCCGCGGCAATACAGATAAGTTTGTTTTTCAAATTTATTGTCTCCAAAAAAATTTCGATATTACATTTTATGTTGCGCACTTAATGTTTGACAATGTCCGCCCGGATATTTTATAATGTTTTATATTACGTTAAAAGGACGGAGCGGGCAGACGGAGCAACTTTGCCGTTCCGCGGCATTCGAGAGGAATTCAAATGGAAAAAACTTATAATCCGCACGATTTCGAGGACAGATTATACAGGGATTGGGAAGAGCACGGCTACTTCAGGGCCGAACGCGACGACAACAAAGTGCCCTTCACCATCATGATGCCTCCCCCCAACATAACGGGGCAGCTTCACATGGGGCACGCTCTGGATAACACCCTTCAGGACGCAATCACGCGCTTCAAGCGTATGCAGGGCTACTGCGCCCTGTGGCTGCCCGGCACCGACCACGCCTCCATCGCCACCGAAGTCAAGATAGTCGAACAGATGGCGGAAGAGGGGCTCACCAAACAGGATATCGGCCGCGACGCATTTTTAAAGCGCGCCTGGGCCTGGAAGGAAAAATACGGCGGAAGAATAGTCGAACAGCTCAAAAAGATGGGCTCTTCGTGCGATTGGTCTCGCCTCTCCTTCACCATGGACGAAAAGTGCTCCAAGGCGGTGAGGGAGGTGTTTGTCAACCTCTACAACAAGGGGCTCATCTACCGCGGCTCGCGCATAATCAACTGGTGCCCCTGCTGCAGGACGGCCCTCTCCGATGCCGAGGTGGAGTATGCCGAAGAAAACTCCTTCTTCTGGCATTTGAAGTATCCCGTAGAGGGCAGCGATGAATATCTCGTCGTCGCCACCACCCGCCCCGAAACGATGTTCGGCGATACCGCCGTAGCCGTCAACCCCGCCGATAAAAGGTATAAACACCTCATCGGCAAAAACGTCATTCTTCCCGTCGTCAACAAGCCCATTCCCGTCGTCGCCGACGAGCACGCGGATATGGAGTTCGGAACGGGCTGCGTAAAGATAACGCCCGCGCACGATCCCAACGACTTCGAAGTCGGCCTCCGCCACAATCTGCCCGTCGTCCGCGTCATGAACGACGACGGCACCATGAACGAACACGCGGGCAAGTACGCCGGCATGGACAGGTACGAGTGCAGAAAGGCGCTCGAAAAAGACCTCGAAGAGGGGGGATATCTCCTCAAAAAGGAGCCTCACGCCCACAACGTCGGCCACTGCTACCGCTGCCATTCCACGGTAGAGCCCATAGTCTCCAAGCAGTGGTTCGTAAAGATGAAGCCGCTCGCCCGCCCCGCGATAAACGCCGTCACTTACAAAAAGACTACGTTCATTCCCGAAAGGTTTGCCAAGATATATTTCAACTGGATGGAAAACGTCAAGGACTGGTGCATTTCCCGCCAGCTCTGGTGGGGGCACAGGATACCCGTGTGGTACTGCCCCGACTGCGGAGCCGAAATCTGCTCTAAGGAAGATCCTTCAAAGTGCCCTCACTGCGGAAGCACAAACCTTTCGCAGGATGAGGACGTGCTCGATACGTGGTTCTCGTCCGCGCTGTGGCCCTTCTCAACCCTGGGTTATCCCGACGACACCCCCGACCTCGACTATTTCTATCCCACCGATCTGCTCATAACGGGCTACGACATAATCTTCTTCTGGGTTGCCAGAATGATCTTTTCGGGGCTGGAGCACATGCGCAAAGTTCCCTTCCGCTACGTGCTCATCCACGGCATCGTGCGCGACGACAAGGGGCGCAAGATGTCCAAGTCGCTCGGCAACGGCGTCGATCCCCTCGTCGTCATAGATAAATACGGTGCGGACAGCCTGCGCTTCTCCCTTCTCCAGGGCGTCGCCCCCGGCAACGACATGCGCTATTCGGATACCAAGGTCGAAAGCTGCCGCAACTTCATGAACAAGATATGGAACGCCTCGCGCTACGTTGTAATGAACTGCGAGGGCAGAAAGATTAAGCCCCTCGCCGAAGTCCGGCTCACCCATGCCGATAAGTGGATAATCTCCAAGCTCAACGCCGCCGTGCGCGACGTCACCCTTGCCATGAACAAGTTTGAGCTGGGCGTCGCCTGTCAGATACTCTATGACTTCATGTGGTCTGATTTCTGCGACTGGTATATCGAGCTCACAAAGCCCGCCCTGTGGTCGGAGGACGGGGAAAAGAAGGATAACGCCGTCTCCGTGCTCTACTACGTTCTCACCACGGCGTTAAAGCTCCTTCATCCCTTCGTTCCCTTCATAACGGACGAAATTTACCGCAACCTGCCCGGCACCGAAGGCTCCATTATGGTGCAGGATTTCCCCCGCTACAACTCCAAGCTGGCCTATAAAAAGGAATCTTCCGCCTTTGAAGGCGTCATGGATATAATAAAGGCCGTGCGCGCCGTCAAAACCGAAACGGGCTGCGCTCCCTCCAAAAAGGTGACGCTCTTCGTCATGGCCGAAAATAAGCGCATGATCTCTTCAAATGCGGACAGCATCTTAAAGCTGGGCGGCGCGTCGGAGATAAAATTCGTCTCCTCGCAGGAGGAGGCGGGCGAAAAACTCGTCACCAAAGTGCTGCCCGCCTGCACCCTCTATATCCCCATGGGCGAACTCGTCGATTTTGAAAAGGAGAGGGCAAGGCTCAACGGCGAACTCGAGCGCGTCACCGGCGAAATCGCCCGTGCCGACAGCAAACTCAACAATCAGGGGTTTGTCTCCAAGGCGCCCAAAAACCTTATAGAAGGCGAGCGCGAAAAACTTTCAAAATTCCTCGCCCTGCGCGAAAAGATTTTGGAACAGCTCAAATCCCTTCAGTAATTTTTCTGTCCCGCCGCGGTGCGCCCCGCGCTCCGTCCGGCGTCCGCGCAGGGGGCAAAGGAGGTATAGTATATGGCAAGCAAGCGCTCTGCCCGCAAAACGGTAAGTTTCTTCAGGCGCCACCCCAAATTGACTACGGCTTTAGTTATAATTCTAGTGCTGCTCATCGCGGCCGCCGTCCTCATATACATATTCCGCCCCGAGATATTTGCAAAACTTTTTAGCTTCGATGACGGCGGAGGCGGCGGAGGGGAATATTCCGAAGAAGTTCCCTCCGGTCAGCTCGGCGATATCTCTTCCGCCGACCTGTCCATTCACTTTATCGCGCCGGAAAATTCCGCCGCCGGCGATTGCACGCTGATTAAAGTGGGCGATACCGAAGTGCTCATAGACGCGGGTTCGCAGCAGTCCAGCGCGGAGACCATAAAGGATTACCTCGATGATTACTGCACGGACGGCGTTCTGGAATACGTAATCGCCACCCACGCCGATTCCGACCATATCTCCGGCCTTGTCGGCACGTCTTCGGGCGGCAAATATAACGGCATTCTCTATAGTTACAACATAGGCACGATAATCAGGTTCGACCGCTCGGATAAAAATCTGACTACAGCCGCCGGCAATCCCACGCTCTATTCGCGCTTTCTCACCGCGGTGGAGTATGCGCAGGATAACGGGGCGGAAGTGTACACAGCGTTTGAATGCTGGAACGCTTCCGGCGGCGCTCAAAAAAGTTATTATCTCGACGATGAACACAAAATATCCATGAATATTTTGTATAATTACTACTATGAGCACAGTTCGCCCGACGAAAATAATTATTCGGTGTGTATGCTTCTTTCGCAGCAGATTTCGGCGGAACAGAGCAACCACTATCTCTTCACCGGCGATCTCGAGGAGGAGGGAGAAGAGTACCTCGTCGAATACAACCAACTTCCCGAAGTAGAACTCTTCAAGGCCGGGCATCACGGCAGCCCCACTTCGTCCAACGATTGCCTGCTCTCCGTAATCCGCCCCAAAACGGTGGTTGTGTGCTGCTGCGCGGGCACCGACGAATATACCGATAACCGAGATAACCAGTTTCCCTCCCAGGCATTTATCGACAGAATAGGCGTGTACACGCAAAACGTATATTGCACAAACGTCGTCAGCGAAAACGAGGAAGGTTACGCGGCGATGAACGGCGATATCGTGTTGTACTATTCCCCTTCAACGGCGGAGGAGGCGGGCGGCTTAAAGCTGTGGTGTTCGCAAAATTCAACAAAACTTAAAGATACCGACTGGTTCAAGGCCAACCGTGTGTGCGAAAACTGGAACTGGACGCAGTCGGACAGGGATGCCTTCAACAACGGCTAGCGCGCCCCGCCGCCCTTTCCGGCTCAGCCCCTTATCCGCACTTTCAAACTAAAAAAATATATCTCTGCGGCGGCCGCACAACAGTGCGGCCGCCGCTCGATGTTTTTGCGCATACACATGCCCGCGTATGCGCCTGCGTGAAAAAATTACATTTTAAGAAAATATTCAACAATATTTTGTTGTCTTTTCGGCAATAATATGCTATAATTTAAGTGCCTTAAAAATAAATATCTTAGGAGAATTTTTAAAATGAAAATGGAAGATTTCAGATTAGACGGTAAGGTCGCCATGATAACGGGCGGCACTTACGGCATAGGCTACGCCATCGCAAAGGGACTTGCCGCGGCCGGCGCAACCATAACTTTCTGCGATATCAAGGCGGAACTTGTGGAAAAGGGCCTGGCCTCCTACAAGGCGGACGGCATAAAGGCCTACGGCTATGTGTGCAACGTCTGCGATGAAGCCGCCGTTCAGGATATGGTGGCAAAGGTGGAAAAGGAAGTGGGCGTCATAGATATCCTCGTAAACAACGCGGGCATTATCAAGCGCATTCCCATGATAGAGATGACCGCCGCCGAATTCCGCCAAGTCATAGATGTAGACCTCAACGCCCCCTTCATAGTCGCAAAGGCGGTACTCCCCTCCATGATCAAAAAGGGGCACGGCAAGATAATCAACATCTGCTCCATGATGAGCGAACTCGGCCGCGAAACGGTGTCCGCATACGCGGCGGCCAAGGGTGGCCTCAAGATGCTCACCCGCAATATATGTTCCGAATACGGCGGCTACAACATCCAGTGCAACGCCATAGGCCCCGGCTATATCGCCACTCCCCAGACTGCTCCCCTGCGCGAACGCCAGCCCGATGGTTCCCGCCATCCCTTCGATTCCTTCATCTGCGCCAAGACGCCCGCAGGCCGCTGGCTGGAAGCCGATGAACTCGCCGGCCCCGCAGTTTTCCTCGCCTCCGATGCGTCCAACGCCGTAAACGGCCACATTCTCTATGTCGATGGCGGCATTCTCGCCTATATCGGCAAGCAGCCCCAGTAAGGCTCGCCAAAATCGTAAAAATATAAGATAAAAATACATAGCCGCGCTGCACATCCGTGCAGCGCGGCTATGTATTTGGGGGGCAGGTCAGTCGTTGTTATTTTCCCTGTCTCTGCCTATAGTTTTTTCTTGCCGCTCCTTCAGCCTTCTGTTCCTTTCAAGCAGGGCATCCGCAATTATAGAAATATAGTACACGATAAGGCTCAACATTATAAAGCCGACCATTAACAGCAGATAG
>CALVLX010000125.1 GCA_944341195.1 uncultured Clostridia bacterium | reverse complement strand
GTACGCCCTCGCCGCAGATCCTGCCTACGCGGAGCCCGTCTACCGCCCCTTCGATGAGGCTATGGCCGCGGGACTGCATTTTAAACTCTCCCCGCCGTGGTTTGCCTCCGTCATGGGCGATTTCGGCGGCGGCGAACATATCGCCGATTTCCAAATCAGCGGCGGGAACGGCGCCTTCGCGGTGGGCAATCTCAGCACCGTTCCGCGCGGCAGGATATCCCCCTCGTCGGACGGCTTCGCGGCGGCCTTCATCAGGCTGCCGGCCGATGTCAACTTCAGGGCGTCCGCGGTGTGCACCGTCCTCTCCGTCGGCGAGGAGAGCGACGGAATGACGGCATTCGGCATGATGCTGCGCGACGATATCTATGCCGACAGCTACATGCCCGCCCTCGCTTCAAACTACGTCGCCGCGGGAGGGGGCGCCCCCTTCTGCCGCTGCGGAGGCAGGCTTACGGGCTACGTTCCGTGCGCAGCAAGGGAGGGGATGACCTTTAATTTCGAAATCGAGCGCGTCAACCAGCAGATCCGCGCGTCCGTGAACGGCGAGGGCAGGTCGTGGTACGATTTCGACCTCTCCGCCGTCGATGCGCACAGCGACTATCTTTGTCTGTTCGCCGCCCGCCACGTGCTCGTGGAGTTCACGTCGGTGCGGGTGGATATCACGGGCACGAGCGTGCGCGCCTGAACTGCCCCGCATAATACGCGGTATTTGTTCAAAGAGCCGCATTTTGCCCGTCACCGGGCAAAATGCGGCCGCAAATTTAAAAAATTATCGTCTATTCGGTTGACAATTTTTTTTCGCTTTGTTAAAATAGCTTTTGCTGTTAATGCTTAATATGGATTATTATGTTGAGCGGACGGCAAAGGCTCTTATTTTGCGCCCCCGCGATTAGTTGTCGGAGCGCAGGATTTTTTGAAGAGAGCACCCCGCGCGTATATTATATATAATTATTGTTATAGCGCGCGGCTGTAATAACATAAGACCTCACGATTTGCATTTAAGGGTATGCAGGTCAGAGATATATTCCACAGGTCTCTTCAGACCGAGTAAAACAAGGAGGAACATCATGCCTACAATCAATCAGCTCATCAAGCACGGCAGGGAAAAGCAGGTATACAAGAGCAAGTCTCCCATCCTCGACAACTGCCCCCAGAAGCGCGGCGTTTGCATTTCGGTCACCACAACCACGCCTAAAAAGCCCAACTCGGCTATCCGTAAGATTGCCAGAGTAAGACTTACCAACAAGCAGGAAGGTACCGTCTACATCCCCGGCGAAGGCCACAACCTTCAGGAGCACTCGTCCGTTCTCATCCGCGGCGGCCGTGTAAGGGATCTCCCCGGCGTTCGTTACCACATCATCCGCGGCGCCCTCGATACCGCAGGCGTTTCCAAGAGAAAGCGCAGCCGTTCGCTGTACGGCGCAAAGCGTCCCAAGAACTAATTCGCGCAATATACGCGTCGCATCTTTTGCACGGATTTCCGCATCAACGGAGATTGTTTGTAATTTGCGCCGCATTCCGGTGTCGCGCTGCGGCAACTTCCGGTAATGTACGTCTGTGTACACTCCCTCAAGTTCTCCTCGCGCTCCCCGAACGGTTTGCCTGCAAACAAAAATTCCGCGGCCTTACGGCATCCGGATAAATCATTCAACCACACATATACCAAAGTGTTTATTCTTGTCGGGAATATATCTACCCTTTGACCGATAATGAATACGCAGTATTCACGGCTCCGCCGTGGAGAAGATTTGCTACCGATATAGTTGACTCATAAGCCCAAGCGCACGAAAAATGCGGGAATTTTCTCCCGCTGCCGTCGCTCCGTTCCGGGATCTTTCGACTGCCGCTCAAGATGACGGCGGAAGGTACGCGCTTTGCGCAGAGATAAGGGACGAGCGGCGCAGGCGGAGTTGATTTCTGCCGTTAAGCGCCGCCTACCGCAGCACCCCGCTGCAAGGCGCACGCAGCGAAGCGGGTACGGCTTGAGTTATTTGTTTTTCGGCAAGCAATAGCTTATTTAACTTAAGGTTATCCCTTAAATTCAAATTTTAAAAGGAGGAATTATTATGCCCAGAAGAGGAAACGTCCCCAAGAGAGACGTATTACCCGATCCCGTGTACAACTCCAAGGTTGTAACCAAGCTCATCAACCAGATAATGTACGACGGCAAACGCGGTACTGCCCAGGCGATCGTATACGACGCCTTCAAGATAGCGAGCGAAAAGCTCGGACAAGATCCCATGGATATCTTCAACCAGGCCATGAACAACATCATGCCTGTTTTGGAAGTAAAAGCGAGGAGAGTGGGCGGCGCCAACTATCAGGTGCCCATCGAAATCAGGCCCGAAAGGCGCCAGACTCTCGCCATCCGCTGGCTGGTAGCCAACACGCGCAAGCGTTCCGAAAGAGAGATGTGCAACAAACTTGCCGCAGAGCTCATGGACGCATACAACAACACCGGCGGTTCGGTAAAGAAGAAGGAAGATACCCACAGAATGGCAGAAGCCAACAAGGCTTTCGCACATTTCAGATTCTGATCGGAGCGTGACATATGGCAAGAGAATACGATTTAGCTCATACCAGAAATATCGGTATCATGGCCCATATCGACGCCGGCAAGACGACTACTACCGAGCGTATCCTTTACTACACGGGTATCAACCACAAGATTGGTGAAACGCACGACGGCACCGCCACCATGGACTGGATGGTTCAGGAGCAGGAGCGCGGCATAACCATCACTTCGGCGGCCACTACCTGCCACTGGACAAGGACGGGCAAGACCAAGGCCGACGAATGCAGAATCAACATCATAGACACCCCGGGACACGTTGACTTCACCGTAGAAGTCGAACGTTCGCTGCGCGTCCTCGACGGAGCCGTAGCCACCTTCTGCGCGAAGGGCGGCGTAGAGCCCCAGTCCGAAACGGTATGGCGCCAGGCGGATAAGTACAAGGTGCCCCGCATAGCATACGTAAACAAGATGGATATCAACGGCGCAAACTTCCCCCGCGCCGTACAGATGATGAAGGACAGGCTCAACGCCAATCCCGTTCCCATCGAACTGCCCATCGGCAAGGAAGATACCTTCAAAGGCATCGTTGACCTCATCGAGATGAATGCCGAAATCTACGATTCGGATGACGGCAAGCAGTATCATACGGACGCCATCCCCGCAGATATGCAGGCGGAGGCGGAAGAGGCTCACATGAAGGTTATGGAGGCCGCCGCCGAAGCCGACGACGAGCTCATGGAAAAGTTCCTTGAAACCATGGAACTCACCCCCGACGAAATCCGCAGGGGTTTGAGAAAGGGCACCATCGCAATGAAGTGCACGCCTGTTCTCTGCGGCTCTTCCTACAAGAACAAGGGCGTTCAGATGCTCCTCAACGCCGTCATCGATTTCCTTCCCTCCCCCATAGATATCGACCACGTAAAGGGCGTAAATCCCGATACGGGCGAAGAGGAAGAGAGAAAGACTTCGGACGACGAACCCTTCGCCGGCCTCGCATTCAAGATCGCAACCGATCCCTTCGTCGGCCGTCTCGCATACTTCAGAGCATACTCCGGCGTGCTGGAGTCCGGCTCCTATGTATATAACTCCACCAAGGGCAAGCGCGAGCGCGTGGGCCGCCTCGTGCAGATGCACGCAAACACCCGTATGGAGATCTCCAAGATCTATTCGGGCGACATCTGCGCCATCGTCGGCCTCAAGGATACCACCACGGGCGATACGCTGTGCGATGAAAACCATCCCATCGTCCTCGAACAGATGACCTTCTCCGAACCCGTCATTCAGCTCTCCATCGAGCCCAAGACCAAGGCCGGTCAGGAGAAGATGACCATGGCTCTCATCAAACTCGCCGAAGAGGATCCCACCTTCAAGACCTATACCGATCAGGAGACGGGGCAGACCATCATCGCCGGCATGGGCGAACTTCACCTCGACATCATCGTAGACAGGCTTCTGCGCGAATTCAAGGTCGAAGCAAACGTGGGCGCTCCCCAGGTTGCCTACCGCGAAACCATCCGTCAGGCCTGCGACGCCGAAGGTCTCTACAAGAGGCAGTCGGGCGGTAAAGGCCAGTACGGTCACTGCAAGATTCACCTTCTTCCCGGCGAACCCGGCTCGGGCTACGTGTTCGAAGACCTCACCGTTGGCGGCTCCATTCCCAAGGAATATATCCCCGCCATAGATAAGGGCATTCAGGGCGCGGCCAAGAACGGCTTCCTCGCAGGTTACGAAGTCGTTGACTTCAAAGTACAGGTCTACGACGGCTCCTTCCACGAGGTTGACTCCTCCGAAATGGCCTTCCAGATTGCCGGTTCCATGGCATTCAAGGACGGCATGGCAAAGGCCAAGCCCGTACTCTTAGAGCCCATCATGAAGGTTGAAGTCATCAC
>CALVLX010000124.1 GCA_944341195.1 uncultured Clostridia bacterium | reverse complement strand
GGCGCGCACGCCGGTTAAAAGTTTAGGAGAGTTTTTCGAGCAGCTTGAGGTCGATGCCCTTTTCGCCTATCTTGATTATCTCTACCTTTACGGTGTCGCCGATATTGACGACGTCTTCGACCTTTTCGACGCGCTTGTTGGAGAGCTTGGAGATGTGGATCATGCCGTCCTTGCCGGGCGCGAACTCTACAAATGCGCCGAAGGTGAGAATGCGGACGACGGTGCCGACGAACATATCGCCGACTTCGGGATCGTGCGCAATGGAGAGGATTATGGCCTTTGCGCGTTCGGCGTTTTCGATGGGGCCTACGGTGGAGATGTAGCCGCGGCCGGAATCGTCGTCGTTGAAGTCGATCTGGGTGCCCGTCTCCTCCATTATCTTCTTGATTACGCAGCCCTGCTTGCCGATGACGTCGCCGATCTTATCGGGAGCGATCTCGAAGTTGATGATCTTGGGAGCGTACTTGGAGAGCTGGGGAGCGACTTCGGGCACACATTCAAGCATTTTGGAGAGGATAAACTGCCTGCCTTCGTTGGCCTGATCGATGGCGGTGTGCATTATCTCTTCGGATATGCCCTTGATCTTTATATCCATCTGGATGGCAGTTATGCCGTTGACGGTGCCGGCAACCTTGAAGTCCATGTCGCCGAGGAAGTCTTCGAGTCCCTGGATATCGGTGAGGACGCGGAATTCGCCCGTCTCCTGATTCTTTATGAGTCCCATTGCGACGCCGGCTACGGGGTTTTTGATAGGAACGCCCGCATCCATGAGGGCCATGGTGGAGCCGCAGACGGAGGCCATGGACGAGGAGCCGTTGGAGGACATTATGTCGTTTACCACCCTTATTGCATAGGGGAATTCATCCTCGGAGGGAATGACGGGCACGAGGGCGCGCTCGGCAAGGGCGCCGTGGCCAATCTCGCGGCGGCCGGGGGAACGGAGAGCCTTGGCTTCGCCCGTGCAGTAGCCGGGGAAGTTGTACTGGTGCATATACCTTTTGGAGGTTTCGTCGTCGAGGCCTTCGAGCTTCTGGCTTTCGGAGATCATGCCGAGGGTGCAGGTGGTGAGAGTCTGCGTCTGTCCGCGGGTGAACACGGCCGAACCGTGCACGCGGGGAAGGACGTGGCGTTCGCACCAGATGGGACGGACGTCCTTTAAGCCTCTGCCGTCGGGGCGGATGCCCTTATCGAATATCTTTGCGCGCACCTTCTCCTTGGTGAGATAGTAGATAGAATCCTTTATCTCGCGCGTGTTTTCGGGATAAATTTCGGCAAAGTGTTCGAGGATGTCCTTTTCGGCTTCGGCCTGGCGGGCCTCCCTCTCCTGCCTGTCGAAGGTATCTATGGCCCAGTCGATCTTATCGGAAGCGTATGCGCGCACGGCGGCGTCGATATCTTCGGGAATGTGGTAGAGTTCGATTTCGAGCTTGGTTTTGCCGACTTCGGGAACGATGACGTCTTCGATGAAGGCGCAGATCTTTTTGATATCCTCGTGGCCGAACATGATTGCGCCGACCATCTCGTCGTTGGAAACTTCGTCGGCGCCCGCTTCGATCATGAGAATGGCGTCGCGCGTGCCTGCGAGGTTGAGGTGGATTGCACTCTTGTGCCTCTGTGCGAGGTCGGGATTGATGACGTACTTGCCGTCCACCATGCCGACAACGACCGAACCGGTGGGGCCGGCCCAGGGGATATCGGAAATTGCGAGGGCGACGGACGAACCTATCATGGCGAGAGGTTCGGGAGCAACGTCGGGTTCGACGGAGAGGGCCTGGGCGACTACGGTTACGTCGTTGAAGAGTCCCTTGGGGAAGAGGGGACGGAGAGGCCTGTCGATGAGGCGCGCCGTGAGGATGGCCTTATCGGACGCCCTGCCCTCCCTCTTTTTGAAGCCGCCGGGGATTCTGCCGACGGAGTACATCTTTTCTTCGTAGTCCACCTGGAGGGGGAAGAAATCCATGCCCTCCCTGGGGGAAGCAGACATGCACACCGTTACCATTACGGCCGTTTCGCCGCAGCGCACGACGCACGCGCCGTTGGCCTGTTCGGCGTATTTGCCTGTTTCGATTATTACATCGCGCCCGCCGACGGGCATTGTGAATTGCTTAAAGTTCATGTTTCGTCTCCTTGTCTGTTCTTGCGCCCGCGGCACCCGCCGCGGACAAAATATTGAAAGGCGCGGCGCTATTGCGCACGACGGCCGAAAAAACGGGCGGGCGAAAAGTATAATGCGCCCGTCCGTTTTAAAATTACTTTCTTAAATTCAATGCTGCAACAATGGCACGGTATCTTTCGATATCCTTGGACTTGAGATAATCGAGAAGACCGCGGCGACGGCCGACCATCTTTAAAAGGCCGCGGCGGCTGTGATTATCGTGGATGTGTTCCTTGAGATGTTCGTTGAGGTGGTTGATGCGCTCGGTGAGGAGTGCAATCTGCACTTCGGGAGAACCCGTGTCGCCTTCCTTGGTGGCGAATTTAGCAATGATTTCAGACTTTTCCATTTAAATTTATCCTCCTATGGAAATATTATTTGCGGACAACAAAGAGAGCCGTTGAGTATTCGAGCCTACTTTGTAGCCGTATCGCTGCCGTGAGGTGCGGGGCGTCCGGCGGACAACCCACACCAACACTGCATATTCTAACATATCTATTATATAAATGCAAGTGATTGAGCGGATATTTTTAAACTTTGCCGCAAGAAAATATAGCGCCCCTGCGGGCACGCGGAGTCAAAGAGAGCGCATTGCGGAAATTGAGGCGCGTTTCGGTCAATGCCGCCGCGCATACTCCGGCTTTGAGATCTTTCGGCGACGCCGCGCAAAAGCGCGGCTGCTCAAGATGACATTGTAAGGGTTTTTCCGAACATCGTCTCAAAATAATATTCGACCGCGCCCCTCCTCTGTCATTTCGACCGAGCGCAGCGAGTGGAGAAATCTCAATGTTTGGTTATAACAGGGCAATAAACGGCCGCCGCGCATACTCCGGCTTTGAGATCTTTCGGCGACGCCGCGCAAGACGCGGCTGCTCAAGATGACATTGTATGGAATTTAACGTCACTTTGAGATCTTTCGGCTGCGCACACTGCGTGTGCTCCGCTCAAAATGACATAAACAGGCTTATCCGCGGGGAGAACCTAGGAATTTAATTAATTAAGATCTGTTACCCGAGATGAAATAAGGGCGCAACCCTTTTGAGTGGCGCGCGAAGGAAAATGGAAAACTACTCTTCCTCCCCCTCCTGATATGCATAAAAAATGCCTTCGCAGACCATGCACGAAGCCTTTATTACGCGCTTGCGGCCGTCGCGGGAGAAGAATTTTTCGGTTATGAAGCAGTCGCGCACCTGGCCGCAGTCGGGACAGATGAGCGCTTCAACGGCGGGCGCGCCGCCTGCGGCGCGGCTTTCCATGTCGTCGCCCAGCCTTAAACGGCAGTATGAGAGGGCGCGGTTGTTATTTTTTATGCCTTCGGCAAAATTTTTTCTGTTGGTGCTTTCCAGCTGAATGAGAAATTCCTTTGTTGAATAGTTCATGGTATTTTTCACTTGAAGTCGATATCCAGTTCGTCGTCGTTAAACCGCGGATCGGAAAAGAATTCTTCGGCGGAGACGCCGAGGGTGCGCAGAAGGATGAGCAGCGTGCGGAGGTAGATATCCTTGTTCTTTTTCATGCGGATGCCGCGGTAGGTTTCGTAGGATATTGCCGCCTTGCTGCACAGCGTGTATACGCCCATCTTGCGCTCCTTGCGCAGTTGTTCAAGTTTTTCAGCTATGAGCTCATTGAGATACATAGCATTATCTTATCAAAAATCACCACCAATATATCTGTGTTATAGTAGTGATTTTGTTGATAAATGACGAACGGCGTACTATAATGATCTTAAAAGAGTCATTATTTTACGCTCCATAAAAAATCAGACGGACTCTTTGAGCGGCGCGGCATTGCAAATGCCGCGCCGCCTGCATTTTTTACAGCCCGCCAAATAGTTTTAACCGCTTTTGCGAGATAGGATCGCACTTGGCTATGTAGGTGGGGATATCCTTGGGCGAGGCGAGGCGCTCTATGCGGTTTTCTTCGGGATAGACGCGCTTGGAGATGGCGTTTGCGCCGACGGCGATATTATCCGAAATTTCCTCCATTACGTCGATGTTGTAGACGCAGGCCTTTCCCGGCAGGGCCCAGCCGCAGTTTTCGTGTCCGCCCGCCTGGTATTTCTGGCGGTACATGTAGTAGGGTTGATAGCCTGCCGCGGTAAGCATTTCGCGCGAAAGGGCTATCATGCCGCCTATCCCCTCTATGTGAAGGCGGCGGGTGACTTCCTTTAATTTTGCGCCCGCCTTTAGGGAGAGGGTGTGCACGGTTATGTTTGCGGGGCGCAGCTCTATGGCCGAGGAAAGGGACGATCTGAAGTCTTCCACCCCCTCCCCTTCAAGCCCGGCGATGAGATCTATGTTGATATCGAAGCCGTATCTTTTTGCCATCTCGTAGGCGGCAAACGTCTGCTCTGCCGTGTGGCTGCGGCCTATTTTTTTGAGCGTTTGATCCGAAAAGCTCTGCGGATTGACGCAGATGCGGTTTATGCCGTAGTCCCTTGAAAGGCGCAGTTTGTCTTCGGTGAACACGTCGGGGCGGCCGGCCTCGACGGTGTATTCGCAGGCGGGCAGGCCGAGGGCGGCGACGGCGGCATATATGCGCTCCAACTGACCGCAGTCGAACACAAAGGGCGTGCCGCCGCCTATATAGATTGAGCGGACTTTGGTAAGAATGGGTTTGAGGGAGGCGATTTCGCGTTCGACGCAGCATATATACGCTTCAATATAGTGTTTTGTGGCCGATACGGGCGCGGTGATGAACGAGCAGTAGCGGCACTTGGAGGGGCAAAACGGCAGGCCGATAAAGATATCCTGCCCGCCCTTTTGGACGTAGAAGGGGCGCTGGACTTCCAGAACCCTGCCGACGAAGCGCGTGTTTTCGTCGCCGACGTGCATCTGCGAAAAGAGCTCTTTGAAATCGCGCCCTTCGGCTTGCTCCATATACGCCAGCTTGGTGGGGCGGATGCCAGTGAGCGCGCCGTAGGGGAAACTTTTGCCCGTGACGGAGTGCAGCAGCTCGTAGAAGGCCAGCTTTGCCGAACGCTTTGCATACCGCCTGAACTCTATATCGTCGTGCGCGGGACACGAATAGACGTAGTCGCTTGTTTCGCCGCGGTACTCTATGCAGTTGATGAACCTTTCATCCCGCAAATAAAAATAATGGTTGAAGTCTTCCTCCTCCATGTCGAAGAGGCGGACGACATCCATTATTTCGGGCGCGAGCCAGGGAGTATTAGTATTTAACATAGGGATTGAATGCGCGCTCGTGCGAGAGCGTGGTATCCTCGCCGTGGCCGCACATAACTTTGTAGTCGCCGCCGAGGGAATAGAGCTTTTTTACCGAACAGACCAGCTCGGCATAGGAGCCTGTGGGAAAATCGGTGCGGCCGACGCTTTCGTAAAAGAGTGTATCGCCCGAAAAGATGACGTCCTGCACTATATAGCACACTCCGCCGCAGGTGTGGCCGGGCGTGGCGACGACTTTTATGGACAGGCCGCAGAGTCCGAGTTCTTCGCCGTCCGCCGCCGTCTTGTAGATTTCAAAGGGCGGAATGGTTATGCCGTGGAAGATCGCGCGGTTGTCCTCGGAAAAGATATACTCCCTCTCCCGCTCGCCGCAGATTATTTTGCAGCCCGCGCCGTACAGCGCGCCGCAGCCGCCGATGTGGTCGTAGTGGCAGTGCGTAAGCATGGCATATTCGGGGGTTAATCCCCTTTTTTTGCACTCATCGTATATGCGCGGCTGCCCGGGATCGACGACTATGCACGACCTGTCGTCCGCGGTTATTATATAGCTGTTTGCGGCAAAGCCGACGGGATAAATTTTATAGACTTTCATGGACTGATTGACACCTTTGAACAATATCCGCCGCGACGGCGGAGAGGGGACGCACTGCGCCGGGGGAATATCCGCGGAGCATTACCGCATTCACCGTGTGCGATTTGAACATGCTGCTTCAGTTGGACGTTCTGAACACGTCAATTATGCGCTTATCCTTTTTGAGGTGGTTGATGAGCACTTCGAGGTCGGAGCGCTTGTTGAGTTTTACGTTTATTTCAAAGTAACCCTTGCCGTCCTTGGTGACGCGGCCGTTTATCTGCGTCATGGTGAGCTGCAGCTGGGCTATTTCCGATGTGATGAAGGCGGTTATGCCGTAGTCATCCGTGGAGACGATCTTGATGCCCGCTATGAAGCCCCTTTCGGTCTGCCCCGTCCACTCGGCCGCCTGAAGGCGGTCGGGTTCGAGTTCCTTCACGTTGGGGCAGTCGGCGCGGTGGACTATTACGCCGCGGCCGCGGGAGATAAAGCCGACTATCTTATCGCCGGGCACGGGGTTGCAGCAGTGCGCAAAGCGCACCAAAAGCCCCGACATGCCCTTGACGGACACCGAACCCGCGGGGGTGTGGTTGAGCTTTTCGATCTGGGCGGCGTCGATGGCCTTGGGGATTTCCTTTTTGTAGAAATCTATGAGCTTATATATTATCTGGTTGACGGAGACGGCGCCGTAGCCGACGGAGGCCATCATCTCGTCCACGTTGGCGAAGAAGAGTTTTTCGGAAAGTTTTTTGAAGGATTCTTCGGTGAGGAGATCGTTGAGCGAATAGCCGCGGCGCTTGGCTTCGGCCTCCAGCATGGAGCGCCCCGTCTTGGCGTTTTCCTCCTTCATCTCCTTTTTGAAGAACTGCCTTATCTTGGCCTTGGCCGAACCCGATTTTACGAATTTGAGCCAGTCCCACGAGGGGCCCTTGGTAGTTGTGGAGGTGAGAATTTCTACGACGTCGCCCGTCTTTAAGGCAGAGTTGAGGGGAACGATTTTACCGTTGACCTTTGCGCCCACGCACTAGTTGCCCACTTCCGAATGGATGGAATACGCGAAGTCCACGGGGGTGGCGTCGAGAGGCAGGGAGATTACTTTGCCGTGGGGCGTGAACACTAAAAGCTCGTTGGAATAGAGGTCGGTCTTTAAGCTGTCCACAAACTCCTTGGAGTCGTTGAGGGAGCCCTGCCAGTCCATTACGTCGCGTATCCAGCTCAGGCGCTGGTCGAAGTTGCTCTCACCGCCCGACTTCTGCTCCTTGTACTTCCAGTGCGCGGCGATGCCGTATTCGGCCATTTTGTGCATTTCGAAGGTGCGGATCTGGATTTCGAAATACCGGCCGAAGTTGGTGACGACGGTTGTGTGGAGGGACTGATACATGTTGCGCTTGGGCGTGGCGATATAGTCCTTTATTCTGCCCGGGACGGGCTTCCAGCGCCTGTGGATCTTGCCGAGGACCTCGTAGCACTCTTCGGTGGGGTTGACGATGACGCGCACGGCCGTGAGATCGTAGATCTGGTCGAGGGACAGCCCCTTGTTCTTCATCTTTTTATATATCGAATAGAAGTGCTTGGGCCTGCCGAATACTTCGCCCTTGATGTTGTCCTCCCTGAGCATGGCCTGGAGCTGCGCCACGACGAGATCGACGAAGTTGCGCCGCTCTTCCAGCCGCTGGTGGATGTTTGCGCTGAGATATTCGTAGGCTTCGGGATCGAGATATTTGAGACAGAGATCTTCGAGTTCGCACTTGATCTGCGAAATACCCAGACGCCCGGCAAGCGGGGTGAAGATATCCAGCGTTTCGCGCGCGATGCGCTGCTGGCGCTCCTTGGAGAGATAGTTGAGCGAGCGCATGTTGTGGAGACGGTCGGCCAGCTTGATGATTATGACGCGCACGTCGTTGGCCATAGCCACGAAGATTTTGCGGAAATTTTCGGCGTCCTCCTCCTCGCGCGTCTGAAAGCGTATCTTATCGAGCTTGGTGACGCCTTCGACGAGCGTTAAGATCTCTTCGCCGAAGTTGAGGCGGATATCTTCGGCGGTGGCGGGCGTATCCTCTATGACGTCATGCAGAAAGGCCGCGGCGACGGACGGGGTGTCCATGCCGAGGTCAACAAGTATCTCCGCAACGGCGCACGGATGGGTGAAATAGGGCTCACCCGAGGCGCGCTTTTGATTTTTGTGCATCTCTTCGGCATAGTGATAGGCCTTGAGCAGCACCTGTCTGTCGGCTTCGCCGTAATTTTCGTTTATCTTATCCAGTACCGATTTCATCTATTTCCTTTTCCCGCTCTATGAGTTGCCGCCGCGCCGCGCGCGGCGGCAGATTATTTTATAAGTTTCTGCGCCCCCTTACAAGGTTGTACAGGGGGGAGTTGGCAAGGTCGGTCTTTACGCCGCGGTAGACGGTGAGGCGGCCGCCTTCGAAAGTGATGAGGTTGAGCTGCTCGAACACTTTGAGCGCAAAGCACGACTGCAGGGGGCGGGGCGAAAGATTGTTTTTGAACGCCGCCTCCGCAGCGCTGGCGCCGTCTATATTGTAGGCGTTGGCCGAGAGCAGTTTGAATATTTTAAGCAGATCGCCCCTTTCGGCAACGAGCTCGTCAAGACAGGAAAACCCGTCGTAATCGGGGCATACTTCCACCTCTTTGCCCTCCAGCGACGGCAGAGTGACGGCGACGGGGACATCGAGGAAGATTATACGCGAATAGCCCGAGAGGTCGCAGTCGGCCTGCGGCGAGACGAGCACGGACGAGGCGATGTTCTTATTTGAGAGAGTGAAGAGATTGACTTCGAGTTTTTCCACGCCCCTGAATTTTGCGAGCGTTTTATTGTTGAACGCCACAAACAGAGTGCCGTAATAGGGGCAGGAAGCTATGGCCTCC
>CALVLX010000123.1 GCA_944341195.1 uncultured Clostridia bacterium | reverse complement strand
CGCGGAACAGGCCGCATAAAGTCATATAGTATTTATCATTTTTGCCGCCCCGCAGGTCATCCTGCGGGGCGGCCCGCGTTTTCCGTGTTTACGGCGTGCGCAAGGCGTTTATATAAATAGGGCAGATCACATTTATTTTAAATACGGGAAAGAATGGCATTATGCAATATTCAAGAAAAATTTTTACGGGCGAGCGCGCCCTCTTCAAATCCAACAACCTAAAGCTGTACGAATGCACCTTCGAAGACGGCGAATCGCCCTTAAAGGAGGGCGCGGACATAACTGCCGAATGCTGTGCGTTCAGGTGGAAGTATCCCCTGTGGTACTGCAGGGGAGTGAGGGTGAAAAACAGCATATTCTTCGATACCGCCCGCGCGGGGATATGGTACACGCGCGATATGGAGATGACAGACAGCATAGTCGAATCTCCCAAGACGTTCCGCCGCTACACGGGGCTCAGACTGACCGACGTAACCATACCCAACGCGCAGGAGACGCTGTGGGGCTGCGAGGACGTAGAACTCACAAGGGTGCACGCACACGGCGATTACCTCGCCATGAACGGCAAAAGGTTTGTGCTGCGCGACTGCACCGTTTTATCAAACTACTGCTTCGACGGCGCGGAGGACGTAACCATAGAAAACTGCCGCATACTCGCCAAGGACGCCTTCTGGAACAGCAGAAACGTAAAGGTGAAAAATAGCTACATCGCGGGCGAATATCTGGGCTGGAACGCGAGCGGGCTTACGTTTGAAAACTGCACTATAGAGAGTCTTCAGGGGCTGTGCTACGTAAAGGGGCTAAAGCTCGTCAACTGCCGCCTCGTCAACACCAACCTCGCGTTTGAATATTCCGATGTCGATGCGGATATTTCCGGCTGTGTGGACAGCGTAAAAAATCCCTTGTCGGGGCGCATCGTCGCCGACGGGTTCGGCGAAATTATAATCGAGCCCGACAAGGTGGATGCGTCGGCCACCATTATAGAGGTGCGCGCTCCGTCCGGCCTCACGGCGTAAATAAAATTTCCTCCGCCATGCGCGCCGGGTTGACAACGCAACCCGGCGCGTATATAATTTACGGGTAATAAATTTTTATAAGGATGTATCATGAAGTACGATTTCGATAAACTTACGGACAGAACTTGCAGCCATTCCCTCAAGTGGGACTGCGCCCCGCACGAACTCCCCATGTGGGTGGCCGATATGGATTTTGAAACGGCCCCCTGCATAGCCCAAGCCGTTTCCGCCCGCGCAGCGCAGGGCATATTCGGCTATACGGTTGCGGGGGAGGAGTGGTATTCCTCCGTAATCGACTGGTGGAAGGCGCGCCACGGCTGGCAGATCCGGAGGGAGTGGCTCATACTGTGCACGGGCATAGTGCCCGCCGTCACCTCCATGGTCAAGCGCCTTTCAAACGTCGGCGAC
The DNA here is from genome assembly GCA_944341195.1 of uncultured Clostridia bacterium. Classification (GTDB taxonomy): domain Bacteria; phylum Bacillota; class Clostridia; order Christensenellales; family Borkfalkiaceae; genus Coproplasma. Next base: position 15,449 of record CALVLX010000123.1, on the reverse strand, counting down.
GAAGTCGTCGTCCAGACTCCCGTATACGATATATTTTTCCACTCCATAGAAAATACGGGCAGGCGCGTGCTCGAAAGTCCCCTCGTCCGCAGCGGGGACAACTACGAGATAGATTTTGCCGATCTCGAACAAAAACTCTCCCGCCCCGACGCAACGCTCATGATACTGTGCAATCCCCACAATCCCGCGGGCAGGATATGGAGCGCGGAAGAGCTCAAAAGGGTGGGCGACCTGTGCATAAAACACGGCGTCACCGTCATTTCGGATGAAATCCACTGCGATATAACCGCCCCCGGCTGCGAGTATACGCCCTTTGCCTCCCTCGGGCGGGAGTACGCCGATATCTGCGCCGTATGTCTTTCGGCCACAAAGGCCTTCAACATAGCCGGTCTGCAGTGCGCCGCCGTGGCCGTGCCCAACAAATTTATCAGGGCGGCGGTGGAGAGGGGGCTCAACTCGGACGAGCTGGCAGAACCCAACTGCTTTGCCGCCGTCGCAACATCCGCCGCCTTCAACGGCGGCGCGGAATGGCTGGATGAAGCCCGCAAATACCTCTTTAAGAACAGGGCGGACGCCGAAGATTTCATCTTTAAAAACATCCCCTCTCTCCGCCCCGTAAAGAGCAACGCCACCTATCTCATGTGGGTGGACTGTTCGGCCGTCACCCGCGACAGCCGCAGGCTTGTCGAACACATCCGTTCGGCCACAGGGCTGTGGATAACGGCGGGCGACCAGTACCGCGGCGACGGCGCGGCGTATATCAGGATAAATCTAGCCTGCCCCGCGGCAAGGCTTGCAGACGGCCTGCAGAGGCTTAAAGCCGGCGTGGAGAGCTTTAAAAACTGACGGCGATAAAAATCAAAATAGCAAGCATATCTGCGCGCGGGGCAAAGCCCCGCGCGCAAATATTTTACAATTGTAAAACGCAATAATTTTGCCGCCGCCGTTGACATGTCTCCGCAATGTGATATAATATAATTACCTTAATGGAGGTGCTTTATGAAAACATTGTTTAAAAAACTGATCTTGTCATTCACCGCGCTCGCCGCGGCGTGCGCGCTTGCGGCCGGCTTTGCCGCCTGCGGCGAAACGCCCGAAGACACTCCTTCGTCGTTCAATATCTCCGTCGAACAGTCTGCCGACTACACCATAGAGGTGGAGGACAGCGCCGCTCCCCTCGACGAAGTCGAACTTACCGTCACGGTCAACAATCCCGATAAATATCTGACCGGCGTCACGTATAACGGTAAGCAGTGCTACGGCTCGGACGGGGAATATTCGTTCACCATGCCCACCGAGGATGTCGTTCTAAAGGCCGATCTCGCCGACTATGAAGAAAAGCTGTCCGACGGAGTCGTAACGTTTTCTTCCGCCAATCAGCAGACCATATCCGTGGGCGGCACTAATTATTCGTATTGGGATGAGGACAACAACCTCGTGGAGTGCTGGAGGTTTGATATAGCCATGAACTGGGGTTCGTATAATACCATGCTCAGCCGCGGCAGTTACGTCCTCTCTTCAAATCAGGCCGTCATTCCCGCCGACGCCATAACCTTCCGGCTCGCCGACAAGGCTTCGGACGGCAACTGGTACTACGGCGTGGACGTCCTCATAGATACTTCAAAGATAAAGGCCGGCTCCACATGGCTCAACATGTATTTTCAGAGCGGCCAATCCTCTTCCAAGGACGGCGCGGTATGCGTCAGAATAACTGTGACAGAGAGCGCGGTCGAGCCCGAAAAGATGGATGTCGTATTCACTTACCGGAACGAGAGCGGCCAGGAGGACGGCGGCATATTCTTCAACGTAACCGATACCTCCACCAACGATATCCAAACCATATACGCCGCGGATTTCGCCGACGGAAAGTATACCTTTGAATATGTTGTCGGCCGCACCTACCGCGTCACCTGCGCCTATGCCGAATATAACGAGGATACGGGCAGATACGAAAATATGATTGACCTTGACCTCAACGAATGGTACGGTACAAATTCGGGCGGCGCTCAAAACACCCTCGTGCGCAACGGCAATACGTACACGCTCACCCTCACCACGGAGGGAATAGAGGTGCCTTTCGTTGTCATAGACGATATAGATTAAATGCGTCCGTCCGCGCGGTCTGTCCGTGCAGATACATAATTGCGGCGCGCCGCATCCCATGCAATAAGGGGCGTGCAAGTCCGCATCCGTCATAGAAAAGTCTTTCAACGCCGCGCGGCATTTTGCCGCGCGGCGTTGACAAATTGCCGGCGAAAAGTTATAATTTTTGTATGATACTTACGGATATCCACACACATTCAACCTTTTCGGCCGACGGCGAAACGCCCCTCGCCGACATGGTGGCCGCCGCGCGCAAAAAGGGGCTCGGATACTTCGGCGTCTCCGAACATTTCGATTACGATTACATCCCCGCCGGGCTGACCTACGAAGGCGGCAAGCCCGTCCGCACGGACGGGGAGGGGTATTTTGCCTCCGCCCGCGCCCTGCAGGCCCAAGTAAACGACGGCTCCTTCACCTTCCTCGCCGGCTGCGAACTGGGCTACACCGACGACGCCTCCGTACAGCTTCGCTACCGCGAACTCATAAAAAAGTACTCGCCCGATTTCGTCGTCAACTCCGTGCACACCTGCGACGGCGCCGACTGCTGGTACGGCGCGTACTTCGGCGGCAAGGAGCGCAGGGTTGCTTACACGCGCTATCTGGAGCGCGTCCTCCAAAGCCTGTCCGCGCCGTACCGCTACGATATCGTGGCGCACGTCGGCTATGTCTCGCGCAATGCGCCCTATGCCGATCCCAAACTGCGCTATGATGAGTTTAAGGAGCTCTACGACGAAATTTTAAGGGGCGTTATCTCGCGCGGAAAGATTCTGGAAGTAAATTCCTCCGCCCGCGGGGCGGGCAGCGCCTTTCTGCCCGATGCCGACGTCCTTGGCGCATATTTCCGCCTGGGCGGCCGCCGGGTATCCTTCGCCTCGGATGCGCACTGCGCGGATCGCATCTGCGCCGGCAGGGAGAGCGTCGTCCGCGCTCTCCGCGATATCGGCTTCACCCACATAACCGTTCCCGTCGCAGACGGGGAGGTTAAAGTTCCCATATGCGTTTAACACCCCGTCCGCAGGCGGCCTTCCTGAAAGATTTTAACAAAATATGAAAAAATTTTTAACCGCGCTCTTGATTTTTTGCGCGCCGTGTATTATAATAAAAGAAGGATAGCGCAAAATTTAAAGCGCGCTGTCACATCATTCAGGGGGGAATAACATGAAAAACGTAATCGTCGGTCAGTCCGGCGGCCCTACGGCGGTAATCAACTCCAGCCTTCTCGGCGTATTCAAAACGGCAAAGGACAGGGGGGCAGACAAGGTATACGGCATGGTGCACGGCATCAAGGGGCTGCTGGATAAGGACATAGTCGATATGTCCTCGCAGGTCAAAAACGATCTGGATATGGATCTTTTAAAGCGCACGCCTTCGTCCTTTCTGGGCTCGTGCCGCTACAAACTGCCCGCCGTAGAGGGCAACGAGGATACCTACGAAAAGATATTTTCGATCCTCAAGGAGTACGAAATTTTCGCCTTCTTCTATATCGGTGGCAACGACAGCATGGATACGATAGCCAAGCTGTCGCGGTACGGCAAAAAGATAGGCAGCCCCATAAGGTTTATGGGTTGTCCCAAGACGATAGATAACGACCTTGCCGTAACCGACCACACTCCGGGCTACGGTTCGGCGGCAAAATATATTGCCGCAACCACAAAGGAGATAATCCGCGACGGCCTCGTATACGACTATCCCGTCGTATCGGTGATAGAGGTAATGGGGCGCAACGCGGGCTGGCTGACGGCGGCCGCGGCGCTCGCCAAGGGCGAGGACTGCGAGGGTGTGGATATGATCTACCTGCCCGAAAGGGTGTTTGATATCGATAAATTCCTCGCCGACGTCGGGCAAAAGCTCAAGAGCAACCGCTCCATAGTAATAGCCGTCTCGGAGGGCGTAAAGGTGGCGGACGGCAGATACGTCTGCGAACTGGCCGACCACGTCGATTACGTCGATGCGTTCGGGCACAAACAGCTCGCAGGCACGGCGCGCTATCTCGCCGGCAAGGTGGCCGAAAAGTACGGCGTAAAGACAAGGGCCATAGAGCTCTCGTCCCTGCAGCGCTGCGCGGCGCACATCACCTCGCGCATAGACGTGACCGAAGCCTTCAACTCGGCGGGCGCGGCGGTAAAGGCGGCGTTCGAAGGCAAGACGGGCATGGTGGCCTGCCTCAAGCGCGTCTCCGAAGATCCCTACATGTGCATAACCGAACTTGCCGACGTCACCGAAATCGCCAACGTCGAAAAGAAAGTGCCCGATGAATGGATCACTCCGGACGGCACTTACGTCACCGCCGAGCTCATCCACTACATCCGTCCCCTCATTCAGTCGGAGATAACTCCCCTCTGGGTGGACGGCCTTCCCAGGCATTTAAAATTGGAAAGATAAATTGTTCAGATCTGCGGGCGCGGCCTTATGCCGCGCCCTTTGCTTTTGCGCAACCCGTTGCGGCGATGCGGGCGGGCGTTCATAATCCCTTTCTGCCCGAGCGCACGCGGTTGCTCACTCTTTCGTGCCTCATCATGGCCTGCGCCATCAGGTTTGCGCTGTCCGTCCGTTCGGGGCGGCAGTCCTCGGGCGGTCTGGAGTCTTCGCCCGCGTCGCCGCCGTCCCCGCGCGGGGCGGAGGGGGAGGAGAGCGCGTTCAGCGCTCCCAGTATGTTCATGAGAGCAAACTTTTCCGTAAATATCCATCTCCTTTATTAAATTTTCATTAAAATGAGCGCGTTTTTTATTGCGTAAAAGTTGTATTTAGGTTATAATTATTAGAGCTTTAGAAAAAACAATATGTTTCTGCAGGTAAAATTAAAGGATTTTAACCAATATGCGCAAGACCATCACTAAAATTATATGCGTCGCAACGGCCGTAATTTCCGCCGCGGGCCTGGCTCTTTCGTCGGGATGCGGAAATTGGAAGACCGACGGCGTCACACCCGATGACTACACGAAGGTCACATCCAACGGCGGATTCGCCGTGCAGACGGACGACTACGTCTACTTCATCAACGGCACCGAGCTCAACACGGCCGATAACACCTTCGGCACTCCCGTAAAGGGCTCCGTCCAGCGTATCTCCAAGGAAGATTTGGAGAACCGCAACTACACCCGGACGCAGACGATAGTTCCCCTCGTCGTATATGCCACGCAGTACGAGGCGGGCATCTACATCTACGGCGACAGAATATACTACGCCACGCCCTCCACGGCAAAGAACAGCACGGGCGTAGTCCAGAATTCCAACCTCGAATTCAAGTCCACCCTGCTCGACGGCAGCGAGACGATGTCCGATTACTACTACCGCGCAGGTTCTCCCGCGCTGGAGTACAGATACGTTCAGCCTCAGGAAAACGGCCCCGTATATCTCATGTACGCCGTCTCCGAAAGTCTCTACGGCGAATCTTCGGCCGTCACCAATATCCACTCCATAAACACGGAGACCAAGGAAAACACCCTGCTCGCGTACAACGTCACCGAGTATATGTTCGACGCCGAAGATCCCACCAATCCCTACGTCTACTACACGATGGGCGTAACTTACTATCTCGGCTCCGAAAACAGCGAAATTTCCGAATCGTACAATCAGCTCTATGTCGCCCGTGCGGACGGCACTCAGCCCAAGGCATACGATTTTTCCTACGTTGAAGATTACGACGCGGAGGAAAATCCCCTCTACGTCAACTGCGGCGACCTCGTCTACGACGGCATCGGCGCCGAAGCCAACGCAAACAGATACAATCAGTTCAACTACGGCTACACGGCCAATTCCTCGTCTCCCTACACCGTCATGCGCGGCGACACCACGTATGAGCTCTCCCACTACAAAAACGGAACTCTCACGTTTACCGCCGAACAGTCTGGCGACAGCTCCGCGGGACTCTACCGCATAGAACTGGACGACATAGATTCCGACGGCAACGGCAAAGTCGATGAAAGCTGGAACGCGATAACCGCAAACGATACGGCTACATTCAACAACTACCGTCTCCTCATCACCGCGGACGACAACGATTACACGTTTGTCACGCTGGAAGGAGAGGAGTGGGTTCTCTACAGCGGCGAAGGCGGCCTCGAGCTCGGCAAGTTCTCGGGCGGAGTCATTGCCGATGAGTTCAGAATAACCGAAAGCAGCGACGAAATCATCCTCACCGTCAGGGAGGAGACGACGGCCGCCGCCGACGGCGAAGGAACTGTCACCGTTCCCTATCTCTATTATCAGCTCAGCGCGGATAACGGCTACGGCATCTACCGCATCGCCCTCAGCACCGATCCCGATAACTACCGTCCCAACATGCTTCCCTATGAGGAGGACGACTACACCTATTCCGAAGTAAGACTGCTCGATATCGACGTCGTTGATAGCTGGTATTCGCCCGAATTCGTGGGCAACACCCTGCTCTTCGCTTCGGAGACGGAGGGCATGAGCGGCTACAACTACATCATGGCCTGCGACCTCTCATCTGCGGACGGCAACATGATGTCCAACACCCAGCTTCACGAGTACAACGAAAAGTACGAAGACGTAAAGGAAAAGATTTCCGAATACTCCGAAGAGACCAACTCCGACGGCTCCCAGGCCTACGAAAATCTGCCCGACGCGCTCACATATGCGTTCTATACGGGCGACGAAGGCTATCTCGCCGAACTCATCCAGGCGTACATCGATGTCGAAGGCGAGGACGAAGAGTATCTCTACTCAAAGCGCAGCGCGGAAATCTATCTTGAATTCTGCAATGCCGAAGGCGACTGGAGCGACTACTCCGCCGAAGTCCGCACCGTGGACGGCGAATCCGTTCACGCCAATATGCAGAAGTACTATTATTCGCTCATAGGCAGGATGTCCGAATCCGATGCCGAAGGCCTCCTGGACGACTTCCGTTCCTCGTACATGCAGGACTATCCCGTAGATAATTCCACATGGTGGGATAAGATGGGCACCGCATGGCAGGTAGTGTTTATCATCGCAATGTGCGTCGTCGGCCTGGCCGTTCTGGGCGGCGCCGCAGTGCTCGTAATATGGCTCATACGCCGCCACAAGAACAAGGGCGGAGAGGAGCCCGTCTCCGACAAGCGTATGCGCGTAGATATCACCGACGACAGGGATATCGACGTATACGGCGAAGACAACTGATAAGGCATTATTAAATTAAGATTAAACCGGGCGCGGCCTCTTGGCCGCGCCCGGTTTGTTCTTTTTCCGCCCGCCGTCTCTCCGCAGGGGAGGGAGTCAGAAGACGTTTTCCAGACTGACGGAATACGCCTGCGGCAGGGTGGCGGCAAGGTGGCGCACAACTTCCAGTTTTGCCAGCGCAAGGCCGTTCTGCCCGTCGCGTATGTGCCCCGCCGCCTCGCCCAGGCAGTAGTCTATCTGCGCTATGTCGTTGTGCGGTATGAATATGTGCAGCTTTCCCTTCTTGTCCTCCCAGAGCGTGCGCACGGCCTCCGCGTCGCCCTGCGTCGCCTCGCCGCGCTCCACCTTTTCGTACAGTGCGTCGGCCGCATCGCTCAGGTATCCGAACTGCGCCTTCACGTAGATGTCGGTGAATATAAAAAACGCCGCGCACAGCGCAACGGCCGTGAGCGTGTAGGTTATGCACTTCACCATGTCCCCTTCACCTCTATGCGCTCTATCGAATAGGGCAGCCCCTTGCGCTGAAGGTACACGCGCCCGTTGCCGTCCACGGTCATCACCAGCACGCCCTTTGTCCGCGTCGCGTGCTTTTTAAGAAAGGCGTCCAGTTCTCCCTGCGTTATGCCCGCAACCGCAAGGTTTCCGCCGTCAACCTTTCCGTTATCTATGATGAGCAGCGGCAGTTCCCTCGTCTTGTGTTCGCGCTCCAGCGCGGTGAAGGAGCCGTTTGCCTCATACAGGCCGTAGTATACGTCGTCCAGATTAAAATATCCCGCTCCGCGCATACTCTCTATCAGGTCGGAAACGTCCAGATTGTTCTTTTTAAGCTGGTAGCCGTCCACGCCCTCGCGCGTGATGACGAGCGAAGGCTTTCCGCAGATTATCGTCTTCATGGGTTTGAACCACAGGTCGAGCAGCCACACTGTCTGATGCAGAATGAATATGGTTACAACCGAAACTATCCCGTACATAAGGGGGATCGAACTGTCCGCCATGGGTATGCAGGCCAGTTCGGCTATCAGCATGGTTATAACAAATTCAAAGGGCTGCATTTCGCCTATCTGACTCTTTCCCATCAGTCTCATGCACAGCAGCAGCGTAAAGAATATTATCGCCGTTCTTATAAAAATCAGAGCCATATATACAGTTTGCGCCAAACGCCTCAAATTATGGCCCGCCGCGCAATATTTTCCCTTTGCCGCCGCCGTGTGCGAAAAGTTCGCAAAATTGTCTTAAATTATCAAAATATCCTTGCAAACGCGGCGCGGGCATGGTATAATAGATTAAAGTTTTAATTTAACTTTTCAAACGGCCGCCTCCGGCGCACCTCAAATTAAAGTTCAGTTGCGTAAAGTGGCGCGGGTAGGACAGCCCGCGCACGAAAGACGCCCTCTCCGGCGGGCTCTGCGGTAACTGTTCGCGTCCCCGTCAATCTGTATATATTTTTGTATATATTTTTCCGAAGGACGCGCCTGCGCGTCCCTTTTTGTTATGGATATAATAGAAGATGTGCAAAACGCCCGCATGTCGGGCAGTAAATTCGGCACGGAGCGCACGGCCGAACTGCTCCGCCGCATGGGGCGTCCCGACGAAAAATTAAAGATAATCCACGTCGCGGGCTCAAACGGCAAGGGCTCGGTCTGCGCATACGTCACAAACATTCTCGTCTGCGCCGGGCACACCGTCGGCACGTTCACTTCGCCCGAGGTGTATTGCTATGAGGAAAATTTCCGCCTCGGCGGCCGCCCCGCCCCGCGCGAAATTATAGAGCGGTATCTCTCCTTTGCGGAGGACGCGGCACATGGCATGTCCGATTCCCCCGCCTCGTTCGAGCTGGAAACGTGTGCCGCCCTGGCCATGTTTGCCGGGCTCGGCTGCGAATACTGCGTGCTGGAGTGCGGATTGGGCGGGCTATATGACGCAACAAACGCCGTCTCGCACAAGGTTTTGGCGGTGATAACTTCGATAACTTTGGAACATACCGCCGTGCTCGGGGGGAGCATTGCGGATATATGCCGTCACAAGGGGGGGATAGTCAGGGACTGCCCCGTCGTCGTCCCCGCCAACCTGTGCGGCGAGGCGGCGCGTTACTTCGCGGGGCTTGGAGCCGTCGTTGCGGGGGACGATCTGCGGATTGCCGAGTCATCCCCCCGCGGACAGCGCTTTACGTGCGGCGGCGAAAGCTATTTCATCCGCATGGCCGGGCGGGAGCAGGCCTATAACGCCGCCGTGGCCGCAAAGTGCGCGCACATGCTGGGCATCGGGTACGACTGCATCGCGCGCGGGCTGGAAGCCGCCGTTCTCCCCGGCAGGGTGGAGATAATCGAAAAGTGCGGCAGGCGGTACGTCCTGGACGGAGCGCACAACCCGCAGGCGCTCTCTCCGCTCGTGCAGACGCTCAAGGGCATGGAGGGCGGTAAACGGCTCATATATACCTGTCTTTCGGATAAAAATGTGGAAGAATGCGCCCGTATTCTCGGCGGGCTGTTCACGTGTGTGAATATTGTCGTCTCGCCCAGCTACAGGGCGATGGACAGCGCGCGTATGGCGCGGGCTTTTGTGCCCTGCTGTGCGCAGGTGCGCATATGCGCGGATGTTGCTTCGGCGCTGGCCGGAGCGGAGGAGGATACGGTCGTGGCGTGCGGCTCGTTCACTCTCCTCAAGGAGGTTAAGCAATGGATAGAGAAAGAGCAATAAAGGCTGTCGGCGAACTGCTCGCCGCCCTGGGCGAGGACGTCTCGCGCGAAGGTTTAAGGGAAACTCCGCGCCGCGTCGCCGATATGTATGCGCAGTTGCTCTCCGGCATGGGAAGAAATGCCGAAGAGGAGCTCTCCAAGACCTTCCCCGTCGAAGACGGCGGCATAGTCATAGAGAGGGATATCTCCTTTTCATCCGTGTGCGAACATCATCTGATGCCCTTCTTCGGCAAGATAGCCATAGCTTACATTCCCAGCGGAAGGGTGGTGGGACTCTCAAAACTGGCAAGGTGCGTCGATATCTGCGCGGCCAGGCTGCAGCTTCAGGAGCGCCTCACCCGCGATATCGCCCGGGAGATAATGCTCCGGCTCGCTCCCCGCGGAGTGTTCGTGTACTGCGAGGCCGAACACACTTGCATGACCTGCCGCGGCGTAAAAAAGCCGGGCTCCAGGACCATCTCGTATATCTCCCTGGGCGACTTCCCCGAAGATAAAAAGGCCGAAGTTTTGGCGCTCGTCAAATGATAATAGGCGGCAAAAGGTTCGAAGGCCGCACCTACGTGATGGCCATAATAAATATAACCCCCGATAGCTTCTGGAAGAACAGCCGCAGCACGTCGCTCGGGGCTCTCGCCGCGGCGGAGCGCGCGGCGGAGGAGGGTGCGGATATCCTCGATATCGGCGCGCAGTCCACCCGTCCGGGCTATGAAGAGGTCGGCGAAGAGGAGGAAATTTCCCGCCTTGGCGGGGCGCTCGGCGGCATACTGCGGCTGGGCCTGCCCGTGTCGGTGGATACCTATCACGCGCGCGTGGCCGAGTTTGCCCTCTCCGAGGGCGCGCACATGATAAACGACGTGTGGGGGCTCTCGCGCGGCAACGGCATGGAAAAGGTTATAGCCTCGCACGGGGCGTCCGTGTGCATAATGCATAATTCGCCCTCTCCGGTAACGGGCGACGTGTTCCCTCCCGTGGAGGAATTTTTAAAAAGACAGGCCGCGTTCGCCGTCGGCGCGGGCATCCCGCCCGAAAGGATATGCCTGGACGGCGGCATAGGTTTCGCCAAGAGCAGGGAGCAGAATATTGCCCTGTTAAATGATTATGCGCGGCTCAAATCGGTTGGCTATCCACTGCTTTTGGGATGCAGCCGCAAATCGCTCTTCGGCGGCGAACCGGGCGAAAGACTTCCCCAAACGCTGGCGGCCACCCGCGCCGCGGCACAAAACGGTATTCTTTTCGTGCGCGTGCACGATGTAAAACAAAATAAAGAGGAGATACAAAAGATCTATGAAAATTGAAATTTCATCGCTAGAGATCATGGCAAAACACGGCGTGCTCGCCGAAGAAAAGACCACCCCCCAGCCCTTCGTTTTTGACGTGTCCGTCGAGGCCGACTGCGAGGATGCGGCCCTGCGCGACGACCTCTCTTTAACGGTAAACTATTCCGAAGTGTGCGCGCTCGTCACCGAAGTCGCCACGGCCAAGAGCTACGACCTCATCGAAGCCCTCGCCCGCGAGTGCGCTCTCTCCCTGCTCGAAAAATTTACCCTTGCAACGGCCGTCACGGTCAGGGTGAGCAAGCCCGCCGCACCCGTAAAGGCCAATGTGGGCAACGTCAGCGTCACCTATTCGGCCGAACGCAACAAGGTCTATCTCTCGCTCGGCTCCAGCCAGGGCGACAGGGAGAGGACTATAAAATCCGCCATAAACAAACTCAACGCTCTGCGCGGCGTAGATGTGCTGCGCGTGTCCTCCATGGTAAAGACGGCTCCCGAAGGCGGCGTGGCCAAAAACGAATTCGTCAACTGCGCGGCGGAACTCGACTGCATCCTGAGCCCCCGCGCCCTCCTGGATAAGATACGCACCATCGAAGCCCACCTCGGCCGCGTGCGCGACGTGCGCTGGGACGACAGAACCATCGATATCGATATAATCTTCTTCGGCGACAAGGTCATTGCCGAAGACGGCCTCGCCGTTCCCCATCCCTATTACAGTCAGCGCAAATTCGTCACCGAGCCCTTAAAGCAGCTCTGCCCCGAAAAAATCTGCCCCCTCTCGCACAGAGCGGTAAAGGATATGTAATTATTGTTTTATAAAACAATAAATAAATTGTTTTTGCAGCCGGTTTTCCGTTTATATTTCACAGCGGCAAAAAATTTATTGTGCAATGTGCACAAACTTTTTTAAAACATCTATACAAATGAATTGAGATGTGCTATAATTCCACATAGTAATAGGATATATTTAATGTGGAATAGTGTTTTCCACACGTCAATGTGGTTAAACTCCACCCCGCGCGGCGATGTTGCGCGGGGCTAGTGTTACAATAGACAATAGGAAAGGAAGTGAATTAATTTGGAAAAAATCGGCATAATCGATCTGGGTTCAAATTCCGCGCGCCTTGTAATCGTTGACCTGTTCGCCGAAGGTTACTTTATGGTTGCGGATGAGCTCAAGGAGAGCGTCCGCCTCGGCCAGGATATGGAGCGCGACGGCTTTTTAGAGCCCCAGCGCGTAGCGGAAACAGTAAAAACTTTGCGAATGTTCCGCAAACTCTGCGACGCAAGCGGAGTCACGCGCATTATCGCCGTCGCCACCGAAGCAGTCCGCCGCGCAAAAAACCAGCGGTCTTTTCTCGATGAGATTCAGGCCAGCTGCGGCATAAAGCTCAAGGTGCTCACCGCGGAGGAGGAGGCAACTTACGTCTACCGCGGCGTCATAAATTCCATGGATATCCCCAAGGGCATAATTCTGGAAATAGGCGGCGGCTCCACAAAGATAGTCTACTATAACCGCCGCAATATGCTCAACTACGCCACTCTGCCCTTCGGCGCGGTCACTTTGACCGACCTCTTCGCCCGCGACGGCTTAAAGCCCGAAGAGCAGGCGGCCAAGATGGAAGAGTTCTTCACCGAACAGCTCAAGGGGCTCGAATGGCTCACTCAGCTCGATCCCGAAGTACACATGATAGGCGTGGGGGGCTCGTTCAGGAACGTATTCAAGATTAGCAAAATTGTGCACAAGTATCCCCTCGATACCGTTCATAACTTCAATATGCAGACGGAAGATTTCCTTCCCCTGTACGATATGATAAAGGTATTGGATCTGGATAAGAAAAAGAAGATCAAGGGGCTTTCGGCCGAGCGTGCGGATATTCTCCCCGCGGCTCTCGCCATAATCAAGTCGTTCGTCACATACATCAACGCAGCGTCCTTCACCATCTCCGGTTCGGGACTGCGCGAAGGCATCATGTTCAACCAGGCTCTGCCCGGCACGGTGGAAAAACCCATCTCCGACGTGATGAACTATTCGCTTACCACTCTCGTAAAGTACTACGCCTGCGACGAAAAGCACGTCGAACACGTCGTCAACCTCTCAATCCAGCTCTTCAAGCAGCTCCGCGTGCTCCACAAGTTCCCCAGGCAGTATCTCAAGGTGCTCAAGATAGCCGCCATGCTGCACGACTGCGGAATGCGCATAAGGTACTATAACCATCAGCGCCACAGCTGCTACATGATACTCAACTCCACTCTCTACGGCGTCAGCCACAGGGAGATAGTGCTGGCCGCCTTCACCGCGTGCTGCCACAAAAAGGAGGATATAAACGCCTACGAGTGGAACCGCTACCGCGATATCCTGCACGAAGACGACATAGAAATTGTCAAGCGCCTCGGCGTAATGCTGCGCATAGCCGAAAGTCTGGACAGAACCAATACAGGCGCCGTAAAGGGTATCAACTGCGACATTTTAGGCGATTCGGTCATCATGAAGACGGACGTCGAAGGCGATGCCTCGCTTGAGATACGCGATGCTCTCACTTCCGGAACGGAATTCAGAAAGGCCTTCCGCAAGAATCTCGAAATATTGTAACAAAAAATGCCGTCCCTAGTGGCGGCATTTAAAACTTGTAAAGATCAGATTTTCGGCATGTGCCGGGCGGCCGTTTTTCGGCTTTCGGCGCGTGCTTCGGGTAAGTTGTTTGAAATGGATGTCATTCTGGCAAGCGCGTCGCCCAGGCGGCGCGAACTTTTAAAAAAAATTGTGCACTCTTTCAAGGTGATTCCCGCCGTCGGCGGCGAAAACGCCGATATGTCCCTCCCGCCCGAAGATATTGCCTGCTCCCTCGCCGAGCATAAGTGCGACGAGGTGTTTGCTTCCCACCCCGGGGGCGTCGTCATCGGCTGCGACACGATAGTCGTGTTCGAAGGCGAAGTGCTCGGCAAACCCAGGGATGGTGCGGACGCCGCCGCAACGCTCAAAAGGCTTTCGGGCAAACCCCACTGCGTCATAACGGGCGTGTGCGTGCGCCGCGGGGATAAAAAACTTGTGCGTTCGGAAAAAACCGAAGTGACGTTCAACGTCCTTTCGGAAGAGTTTATAAAAGACTACGTCGCGGGCGGCTCGCCGCTCGATAAGGCCGGCAGTTACGGCATACAGGATAAGGGAGTCGTTTCGCACTATTCGGGCAGCTACTCCAACGTCGTCGGTATGCCCGTCGGGCTCGTTGAAAAAATGCTGGAGAAGATATTAAATGATTAGACTGGCTATAGATATAGGTTCGTTTACCACAAAGATATACATGCTCGGCTGCGGAGTCGTGCTCAGCGAAGCCACGTGCGCGGCCGTAGAAAGCGACGGCGAAAGCTATGTTATAAAGGCTCTGGGCGACAGGGCGAGGGCGCTCTCCGGCAAGGCCGCGCAGAACACGCACATAGTAAACCCCGTAAAGGAGGGGGATATCGTCCACCCCGAGCTCCTGACCGAACTTCTGCGCTACTTTCTGGAAAAGGTCGAAGTCACCCGCCGCAGGGCGGGCAACTGCGAAGTCATGTTTGTGCTCCCCTGCGGGGCGGCGCGCGAACTGCGCGAAAAGTATCTGGATATCGCCTACGCCTGCGGCATAGGCCGCACTTACTTCACGCAGACGCCCTTTGCCGCCGTGCTCGGCCAAAACGTCACCCTCTCCGAAACTTCGCCCGTGTTCTGCCTCGATATCGGCTACGGCATCACAAACATTGCCGTCGTCTCGCTCGACGGCATAATCGAAGGTCTCTCCGTCAATCTCGGCGGCGGCAACATAGATGTCGATCTCATTGACTACATGGCCGAAAACTTCGGGCTCAAGATAGGCACGCTCACCGCCGAACGGCTCAAAAACACGGTGGGAAGCCTCCTCGAAGACGACAACAAGCGCATGATGGTTGACGGCCGTCTCCTCAACGAGGGCACGCCGTCGTCCGTCGCCGTAAACTCCTCGCAGATAGAGGGCGTAATAAAGCTGTACGTCGATAAAATTCTGGAATACGTCACCCTCATCATGTCCAAACTCCCCGCCGAGGTTGCCTCCGCGGTAATGCACGGCGGCATCTACCTTTCGGGCGGGCTTGCCAAGCTGGACGGCATCGCCGGATACCTCTCCCGCAAGCTGGATATCTCCGTCAACGAGAGCGAAGAGCCCTCGCTCTGCTCGGTCATCGGCGGCGGAACAATTCTTTCGGGCGAGCGGCTCAAGGCCGATCTTGCCGACCTCGG
>CALVLX010000122.1 GCA_944341195.1 uncultured Clostridia bacterium | reverse complement strand
CAGACATAGAAAAAAACGTTGAAAAACTTTTAAAAGAGCTGCCCGCGCACAACCCGCAGGGCGAGAGAGTAAAACTTGTGGCGGCCGTGAAAACGCAGACTCCGGAGGCCATAAACAGAGCCGTGCGCGCGGGCATAAACATCATAGGCGACAATCACGTGCAGGAGTTCAGGGACAAGTACGACCTGATAGAGGGCAGCCCCGAAAGGCACTTTATCGGACACCTGCAGACCAACAAGGTAAAATACCTTATCGGCAGGACCGACCTTTACCACTCCGTGGACAGATACAACCTTGCGGAGGAAATTTCGCGGCGCAGCGCGGCGGCCGGCACAGTCAGCCGCGTGCTGGTGCAGATAAACATCGGGTGCGAGCAAACCAAGGGCGGATTCGATCTGTCGCAAGCCGACGAGGCCGTGGCAAGGATAGCGGAACTGCCCGCAATGGAAGTGCGCGGGCTGATGGCCATGCTGCCCTTCACGGACGACGAGGACGAACTTGAAAGGCTGGCTCGGGCGATGCGCTCAAAATACGACGAACTGAAGGCCGTCCGGCCGCAGTTTGAATATCTTTCCATGGGAATGAGCGGCGACTGGAAACTGTGCATAGAGTGCGGCAGCAATATGGTGCGCATAGGCACCGCCATATTCGGCGAAAGACATTACGACAAATAGAATGAAAGCGCGGGGCGCGGCCGTAACGGCCGCGCCCCGGCGCTTTGCCCTGCCCGGACGTGTCGCCGGCCTCCCCGCGCTTTGCCCTGCCGCCTCCGCCGCGCGCAGACGCCGGCCCGCGACATCGGCGTTACATTTTCCTTGACTAATCGGCGCAATTATTTTACAATATTATTGAATTTTCGTGCGGAATTTATTACATTCCTCATGTATAATTAAATACGGAGTTTTACATATGCCGTCCACATACGCTCACTACAAATTTGCAAATCAGGTGATGCCGCTGCTGCCGGCCGTGGCAAAAGCCGCGGCGGAAGACAACCGCGCTCTCTACCTGACAGGTTGCCACGGCCCGGACATTCTGTTCTATTACAGGGCGATAAAACGCAATGCCGTGAACGGGCTGGGCTACGCCATGCACAAGCAGAGCGCGGCGCCCTTCTTTGAGCGCGCAAAGGCGCTGATAAAGGCGGGCGGAGCACCTTCGCTGGCATATACCATGGGGTTTATCACCCACTTTGCGCTGGACAGCACCTGCCACGGATATGTTGAAAGTCAAAGAAAAAAGCTGGGCATAACCCACACCAAGCTCGAAGTGGAATTCGACCGCAGCCTGCTGACGGCCGACGGGCTTGACCCCGTAAAACAGAGACTTTGCGGCCACATATGCGCGGACGAGCGCTGCGCCAAGACAATAGCCCCCTTCTTCTCACTCGCCCCGGAGGAGATTGCCCGCGCCCTGAAGGACATGCGCAGGATATGCGACCTGTTCGTCTGCCCGGGACGGCTTAAGCGCGGCATAGTCGGGGGGATACTCAAAATGGTCAGCCGCGAGCTGCCCGATCAGATAATGGGGCGCGAACCCGACCCCGCATGCTCGGAGAGCAACGCGCGCATGAGCGAGCTGTTTGACGCGGCCGTGCCGCAGGCTCTGGCGCTTTTTGAAAATTTTGTTGCAAACATCGACGCCGACGGGCTCGACGGACGGTTTGACAGGAATTACGAATGATTTTCAGCGCGGCAAATTGCGCCGCGCGCGGAGCAGAAAAATATGCAGACAAAAGCTAAAAGAAAGGGCAACTTTACCCTCATTGAAAAGAAGTGGATAATGTACGACGTGGGCAACTCGGCATTCACGCTGCTGTGTTCGGTGTTCATACCCATAATCGCGCAGGATCTGTGCGCCGCTAACGGCATAGTTGATGAGGGATACCAGACATTTTGGTCAGCTGTGACATCTATTGTTACGCTGGCCGTGGCAGTGATAAGCCCCGTTGTGGGCACCTTTGCGGACAGCGAGGGCATGAAAAAGCCGCTGTTTCTCGGCTCGGCGCTGATAGGCATAGTCGGCTGCGCGCTGCTGGGCATGCCCCTGCCGCTTGCAGGATTTGTGGCGGTGTTCATAATAACGCGCATGTCATACAACATAAGCCTTGTATTCTACGACAGCATGCTGACCGACGTGACGGACATGGAGCGCGTGGACAAGATCTCCTCGCACGGGTACGCCTGGGGCTATATAGGCAGCTGCATTCCCTTTGTTATAAGCATAGGCCTGTACGCGCTGTCGCTGTCCGGGTTTATAAATCCCGTGCTCACCTATATAATAATATTCATACTCAACGCCGCATGGTGGCTTGCGTTCACCCTGCCGCTGACTAAGAGCTTCAGACAGAGACACTTTGTAAAGCGCCGTCCGCAGGCAATACGCAGTTCGTTCAGAAGGCTGTTTTCGGTATTCAAGGAAAAGATACCCAACAAAAAGGGAATACTCATCTTCCTTGTGGCCTTCTTCCTCTACATCGACGGCGTTTATACCATAATAGACCTTGCCACAACTTATGGTCTCGCCCTCGGCATAGACCAGATACAGCTTGTGCTCGCCCTGCTTTTAACGCAGATAATAGCCTTCCCCTGCGCGATAATTTCGGGCATTCTCGCCAAAAAGTTCGACAACGGCAAACTGATAATCGCGTTCATTACGGGCTACCTCGGCGTTGCGATATTCGCCATCTGGCTGACGGAAGCCTGGCAGTTCTGGTTCCTTGCGGTGTGCGTGGGGCTGCTGCAGGGCGGCGTGCAGGCACTTTCGCGCTCGTACTTCGCAAAGATAATCCCCGTTGACAAGAGCGGCGAATTCTTCGGCATAATGGACATATTCGGCAAGGGCGCCTCGTTTGTGGGCACCATGCTGGTGGCAATAGTCACGGCCGCCACGGGCAACGCCAACTACGGCGTTATACCCATCTCCTGCCTGATAGGCGTGGGGCTTGCGGTGTTTGCGATAGGCTATGCGGAGATACGCCGATACGAAAAAGCGCACGGCAAGGCCGCGCTGATAACTTACCCCGACGCGGCGGAGCCCGCCGACGGGCAAAACGGCGCCGACAAAGAACAGGGCGGAGAGCAAAGCGCCAAAGATTTATCCGCCGCGGAAGGCGCGGACGGCGACGGTCTGGAATAATTTTAAAGGCAACTGCACTTAACGACAAAAAACGAGAAGTCCGGAAATTTCCGGACTTCTCGTTTTTTACAAATCCGCACACTTTTTTTGGCAAATACCCGCGCAGACCTTGCAAAATCCGCCCGCCCGTGCTAAAACTGTAACTGCTACACAACCAAATATTTGCAAGTAAAGGTACAACAAGGCATTTTGTACCTCCATTTCCCTTTACTTGCAGGGTTGTGTAGCGACAATCGGAGATACATTTGCAGGGCGTGTCATCGGTTGACGACACGCCTTTTTTATAAAAAAAAAAAAAAATTTTGGAGGTATTTTGATGAAATGTGTAAACTGCGGTACCGACTTTGAGGGGAATTTTTGCCCGAATTGCGGTACGAAGCGCCCGGACGAGCAAAAATGCCCTAACTGCGGCGCAGTTCTGAGCGGCGCGGACAACTTTTGCACGGTGTGCGGCTTCAGATTGAATCACTAAGCGGTTATTTTCATTGACGTTTTGGATTCCCTTCGTTTACGGCATATGCATAATGCTGCTTGTTCCTATATCTAATCCAATGAGCGACATCACGAGATTTGTTACTATCCCCTGCATCGTCGTCGCTGTATTTTTATGCTTGTATCTGCCGCTCGCATTGAGACCGCTGAAAAAACTTCCGCCGAAAAAACTGAAAAAGCGCGGCGGCATGGTAACAGTGAATATATTTTTACTGTTGATAGCCCTCTTCGCTATCGCCGGCGGCGTGATAAACTTGTATAGCATGATCCAGAGTGAATATGAATATGATTACGGTGACTTGTATTACCCTCTGCTCATAATTGCCGCAGGCATACTGTACCTTATCTTCTTTATTGTTTCGGTTGTGTGCACAAATAAGCTGCGAAAAAAGGTTTTAACGCTGTTTTACAATACGCCTAAGCCCGCAAAAGGTCAACAACCCGTCATCGACTATGAAAGCGCGTACCAAGCCATTATCGCGCCGGTCAAAAAATACAGGGCATACAAAAGGGCAAACGCCGTGTATGCCTGGCAAAAGCGCAGGTATGAAAAGGCAAAACCCTACGAGCCCGTGCCCGAAGCAGTAATAACGTTGCGGATGTACCGCATACCCATATCCGTTACGGCCGCCGCGCTGGCAGCAGTCATCATTCTTATCAGCGTTCTCGTGCCCGTCCTCACCAACATTTTCCGCATCGGCAAGGTGGAAAGAATAGAACTCGGCTACACGCGGCAACAGGTGACGGCTATTTTGGGCGAGCCCCACGAAGCAGACGAAAATACATATTATTGGTACGAAGATTCTGTCAGCGGCAAGCTGAAGGAAATTCAGGAAAAGGAACAACAGCTTGGATCCGTTGAAGATTTTTCGCAGCTGGAAAGCCTTGCCGGCGAGCTCGATAAGCTGTACGCCGAACTTGAAGACATCCGCTACAATTTTATCATGGTCAGGTTCGGCGGCGAAACCGACAGCGTGACCGAAGTTTACTTCGATACATCGCATGCATATTCCGATTCGCCCTATCCCGCCGAAAGAAAGGCCGCGTCCGACGTGAAAATACAGGGCTTTTCCGACCTGAAGGGCTACACGGCCGAAACGTCCGAAGGCGTGTTTGAGTTTAAAATTACTTCCGGCATGGAAGAGAACGCATTTTACCGCGCGTATTTCGCCGACGGCAGTTATTACATGCACGCTCTGGAGCACTACACGAGCAGCTATTCGGATGAAAGCAAACAGCTGACCGTTGTCTGGAGCAACAGCATAGCCGAAGGCAGCTACGAAAAGGCCTTCCCCGTCACTGTGGAATACACCATAGATCTGCAAGGCGCGCTCACCCTTCCCGAAGGCGTTACGCAAATCGGTGATAAGCAGTTCAGGGACAACACATATATCAAGACAGTTGTCATCGCAGACAGCGTGACGAGCATAGGTCGTTATGCGTTCGATGGTTGCACCGGCCTTGCAAGCGTCACCATTTGGAACAACGTAACGAGCATTGGCGAATATGCATTCCATAACTGCAACGGCCTTACTATTTATTGCGAAGCTGCAAGCAAGCCGAGCGCGTGGAATAGCGATTGGAATGACAGTGATTGTCCCGTCGTGTGGAATTGCAATAACAACAATGTTGCCGATGACGGTTATGTATATGCCGTGATAGAAGGTTTGCGCTATGGCCTTAAGGACAATACTGCAACTGTGACAGGACAGCCTTCAAATCTCTCCGGCGAAATTGTCATTCCCTCTGTCGTTGAATATAACGGAGTAACTTACAGCGTGACGAGCATAGCCAATTCTGCGTTCGCTTGGCGCAAAAGCCTTACAAGCATCACCATACCGGACAGCGTGACGAGCATTGGCCGTTATGCATTCCGGTATTGCAACAGCCTTACAAGCATCACTATTCCGGACAGCGTGACGAGCATTGGCAATTCTGCGTTCGGGTATTGCACCAGCCTTACAAGCATCACTATCCCTGACAGCGTAACGAGCATTGGCGGTTCTGCGTTCGAAAGTTGCAGAAGCCTTAAAAGTATCACCATTCCGGACGGCGTGACGAGAATAGACGGCGTGTTCGGCCGTTGCACAAGCCTTACAAGCATCACAATTCCCTACAGCGTGACGTTCATAGGCGAAGGTACGTTCTTCAGTTGCGGCAACCTTGAAACTGTCTATTATGCGGGCAGCGAGGAGGACTGGCAGAAGATAAATATCGACCTCAACAATTCCTATCTGACTGGTGCCGAGATAATTTATAACTACGGCGGCT
>CALVLX010000121.1 GCA_944341195.1 uncultured Clostridia bacterium | reverse complement strand
GTGCGCATCTGGCAGCCTTCGGAAAAGGATATCATCGTCGTCATGGCCAACGCTATAGGCATTCTTCTGCACTATCAGGGCAAGACGCTCGCCGGCCTTCCTTTGCAGGAGGCGTATGTAACGGGGCAGGAGGCTTAAAACGCCGGATAGCGCAGGCGGAATATTTCCGTTTTGTGTGCGCGGGGCGCGCCGCTTTAGCGGCGCGCCCCGCGCCTTTGCGCTTTTCTGCCGTTCCGCACGCGGAAAGGACAAAAAATATAAAAATTTTGTGCGCAATAAACAATTTAAAAGCGCCCAGCTATTGCGTTTTTCTACAATATATGGTATAATCATAAATATAATGTACAATAGGTGTACTGCGCAGACTGCGCGGCGGCCGGCCGCGCGCCCGTTTTGCGCGTCACCTTTCAACGGCGGAAAAATTATGGCGGAAAAAACTCATTCTTACAACGCAAACGATTTAAGGGTGCTTGAAGGTCTCGAAGCCGTCAGGGTGCGCCCCGGCATGTATATAGGCTCCACGGGCATAAAGGGACTTCACCACATCCTCTGGGAGATAGTCGATAACTCCATAGACGAGGCGGCAAACGGCTTTGCCGACGAAATAAGCGTAACCCTCCATGCCGACGGCTCCGCCTCGGTCGAAGACAACGGCCGCGGTATGCCCACGGATATAAACACCAAGGCTCACATGAGCGGCGTGGAGCTCATATTCACCAAGCTGCACGCGGGCGGCAAGTTCGATTCCAACAACTACGCCTTCTCGGGCGGCCTGCACGGCGTGGGCGCTTCGGTCACAAACGCCCTCTCGTCGTGGCTCAGGGTGGAAGTCTACCGCAAGACGGTATTCAAGATGTCCTTTAAGAGCTACTACGACAAGACGCGCAAAAAGTGGATGTGCGGCATACCCGATTGCCCGCTGGAGGACACCGGCGAAAAGACGGCAAAGCGCGGCACATATGTGCGCTTCATGCCCGATAAGGACGTGTTTGAAACGGTGGAGTGGAGCTACGACGCCGTCGCCAAGCGCTTAAAGGAACTCGCCTTCCTCAACAAGGGCGTAAAGATCAATTTTTCGGATGAGCGCAAGCGCTACCGCGAAGAGGAGGTCACAGGCGACGACGGCGACGTAGTATTAAAAAAGATCGCCCTGCCCCCCCGCGAACCCGTCAGCTTCAAGTACGACGGCGGTCTGGTGGACTTCGTAAATTACCTCAACGAGGGCAAAACCCCGCTCTACTCCGCGCCCCTCTTTTACTCGACGGTAAAGGACATCAAGATAAAGGGCGCCGACGCGGGCAAGATCAAGATAGAATTCGCCCTCTGCCACACCAAGGACGACGAGGAGAGCCTGTATTCCTTTGTAAACAACATCTCCACCATCGAGGGCGGATATCACGAGACGGGTTTCCACAACGGCCTCTTAAAGATAATAAACGATTACGCCAAGTCCAACGGCATTCTCAAGGCCAAGGATCCCCTGTTCATAGCCGACGACATAAAGGAAGGCCTCACCGCCGTCCTCACCGTCAAGATGAACAACGTCGAATTCGAAGGCCAGACAAAGACAAAACTGGGCAATCCCGAAGCCAAGGCCCCCGTCGAACAGGCCGTGGCCGAAGGCCTCGCCTCGCTCATCGCCGTGCGCAACAACAAGGGTATATTCGATGAAATAGCCAAAAAAGCCAAGTTTGCCGCCGACGACAGAATAAAGCACCGCGCCGAGCGCGAAGTTGCAAAGGCCGCTTCGGATACGGACGAACTCACTCTGGTGGGCAAACTTGCGGCCTGCACGGGCAAAAATCCCGAACTCAACGAACTCTTCATAGTCGAAGGCGATTCGGCGGGCGGCACGGCCAAACAGGCAAGGGTGCGGCAGTACCAGTCCATTCTCCCTTTAAGGGGCAAGCCCTTGAACGTGCAGAAGAAGAGCGCGCTCCAGACCTTGCAGAACGAGGAGTTAAAGACTCTCATCTCCGCCATAGGCGCGGGGTTCAACAACTCCTTCGACGTCGAAAAGACGCGCTATAAAAAGGTAATCATCCTCTCCGATGCCGACCAGGACGGCCTGCACATACGCTGCATACTCTTAACTTTCTTCTTCAAATACATGCGCGATCTCGTCAAGGCGGGCTGCGTGTATATAGGTATGCCGCCCCTCTATAAGGTGTACAAAAAGGATGTGTCGGAGTACGCCTACGACGACAAGGAGCTCGACGAAGCCATAAAAAAGATAGGCAAGGGCTATTCCATCCAGCGCTACAAGGGGCTGGGCGAAATGTCCGCCGAACAGCTCTGGGAGACGACTATGAATCCCGCCACGCGCAACCTCATTCAGGTGACTATAGAGGATGCGTCCGAAGCCACGCGCATAATAGATATGCTCATGGGCGACAAGGTCGAAGGCAGAAAACAGTTCCTCGCCGAAAACGCCAACTTCAACAAGGTGGACGGATTTATAGAAAAAGTTAACTTCAAACGCGAAGAAGGGGAGGCGTCCGACTGATGGCAAAGAAAAATAACGATAATTTTCAGACGTCGATACCTCAGGGCAACGTATACGTAACCCCCCTCGAAGAGGTCATGCCCCAGGCAATGCTGCCCTACGCCGAGTTCGTCATTCTGGACAGAGCTCTTCCCCGCGTGGAGGACGGCCTTAAGCCCGTTCAGCGCCGCATTCTCTACACGATGATAGAGATGGGGCTCACCCCCGATAAGCCGCACAAAAAGTCGGCGCGCATAGTCGGCGACTGCATGGGCAAGTACCATCCCCACGGCGACAGCTCCGTCTACGACGCCATGGTGCGCATGGCGCAGGATTTCAACATGCGCATGACGCTCATCAACGGCCACGGCAACTTCGGCTCGGTGGACGGCGATCCCGCCGCCGCAATGAGGTACACCGAAGCCCGCCTCGAGCCCCTCGCCCTGGAACTGCTCCGCGATATCGACAAGGAGACCGTGCCCTTTTCCTTCAACTTCGACGACAGCCTCCTCGAGCCCGATATTCTCCCCGGCAGGTTTCCCAATCTGTTGGTAAACGGCGCCAACGGCATAGCCGTCGGGCTCGCCACCAACATACCCACCCACAACCTCGGCGAGGTGATAGACGGCGCGTGCGCAATGATAGATCACCCCCGCATATCCCTCGACGAACTCATGAAGATAATCCCCGGCCCCGACTTCCCCACGGGCGGCTACATCATCAAAAACGAGCTCGTGCAGGCATATAAGACGGGCAAGGGCAAGATAACGCTGCGCGCCAAGTATTCGGTGGAAAAGGGGGAGGGCGATAAAAAGAATATAGTAATAACCGAACTGCCCTATCAGACGAACAAGGCCGAACTGCTCCGCAAGATAATGCTCCTCAGGGAGGAGAAGAAGGACATCCTCTCCGGCATAGCCGAAATTGTCGATGAATCGGACAGGTCGGGTATGCGCGCGGTCATAGTTCTCAAAAAGAACGTCGAAGCCGATCCCATTCTCTCCTATCTTTTAAAGTACACCGACCTCGAGTGCACTTTCGGCATCAACATGGTCGCCATAGCCGGCGGCAAGCCCCAGCAGCTGGGACTGGTGGAGATACTCAAGTACTACGTCGATTACCAGCGCACTATAGTCGTCCGCCGCACAAAGTACGATTTAAAGCAGGCCGAAGCCCGCTGCCACATTCTGGAAGGTCTCATCATCGGCGTGCACAACATCGACGAGGTCGTGGAAATAATCAAAAAGGCCGAATCAACCGCCGATGCGCGCAAAAAGCTGATGGCGCGCTTCTATCTCACCGAACGCCAGGCGCAGGCCATCCTCGATCTCCGCCTAGCCCGCCTTACCAAGCTGGAAGTCAACAAGCTCGAAGAGGAGCTCAGGGAGCTCAAAAAGAAGATAGAAGAATACAAGGCCATTCTCGCCTCCAAGGACAGGCAGATGGGCATAGTCAAGCGCGAACTCAGGGAGATAAAGAACAAGTATCCCTGCCCGCGCAAGTCGGTCATCGTGGACAAGGTCGAAGATATCGCCGTATTCAGGCAGGATATCAAGCGCCCTTCAACCGAGTGGATAGCCGCGCTCACGGCAAACGACGGCATCAAGTTCATGCAGAAGATAGATTTCGATGCCAAGTGCAAAAAGCCGCTGGCGGCCTCCGCCAAGGGCGACGTAATGTTCAGGCAGACTCTTCCCTGTCTCTCGGACGGCGTTCTTCTGGCGTTCACCAACTACGGCAACGCCATAAAGCTGGAGCTGGAAGAGTTCAACGACATGGAATTCCGCGAATCGTCGCTCAAGCTCAAAAACATCTACGACGCCGCCCTCAACGGCGAAAGAATAGTAAAACTCTTCGATATATCGCAGGGACTGCCCGCCGGCGACGTGCTTTTCTTTACAAAGCAGGGCATGGTAAAGCGCAGCGAATGGTCGGAATACGGCCTTATAAAGGCGGTATATCCCGCAATCAAATTAAAGACGGGCGATGAAGTGGTCAACGTCGAAACCTTCGTCGGCGACGAGTACACCACCATGTGCCTCGTCACAAACGGCGGCATCTGCCTCAACGCCGTGATGGACGATATTCCCTGTCAGGGGCGCATAGCCACGGGCGTAAAGGGTATGCTCGTGGACGGCGACGACAGCATAGTCTTCGCCACGCAGATAAACGGCGAGGGCGAAATTATAATCGTCACCGATAAGGGGCTGTTCAAGCGCGTCATCTCCTCGCTCATCGATCCGCTCTCGCGCGGGAGAAAGGGCGTAATGATAACCGACTCCAAGTCAAAGGTGCTCTTTGCCGACTACGTCACCCTGCCCTATAAACTGGCCGTCGTCTCCGAAGAGGGGGCCGTCACGGAGATAGAGTCCGAAGATATCCCCATCGACGCCCGCCCCTCGCGCGGCAAGCCCATGAAGAGCGCTGGCATAACTTCGGTAAAGGCCGTCTGCGCCCTCAAATACAAGTCGCAGTTTCCCGACGGCAACGTGCAGATGAAGTTGTAAAACGTGCAGAAAAAGTTGTAATTTGTACCGCGCCGCCCGCTGTGCGGGCGGCGCGGTATGAGCGCATTCCGCCCCGTGCGCCCGCGTCAAGGCAGCGCATAACGGGCGCACACGGACATAGATCAGCAGCGAGGTAAAACCATGTTGAAAAAATATATAGATGCCGCCGCAAAGCGCGTCAAGGCGGACATTGTGTTAAAGAACGCCTCCTTCGTCAACACCCTCACGGGCAAGATCGAAAGGGGGGACATCGCCGTCACGGCCGATAGAATCGTGGGTATAGGCAGCTACAGCGGGGAGAGGGAGTACGACATGACGGGGCTCGTCGTCCTGCCCGGCTTCATAGACAGCCACGTGCACATCGAAAGTTCCATGCTCTCCCCCGAAGAATTCGCCTCCCTCGTCGTGCCCCGCGGCACCACAACCGTCATCGCCGATCCGCACGAAATCACCAACGTCTGCGGCATGGCCGGGCTGGAATACATATATAAGGCCTCGCTCTCCGTGCCGCTCGACGTCCGCATTCAACTCCCCTCGTGCGTGCCCGCAACGCCCTTCGAAACGAGCGGCGCCGTGCTCTCGGGAAAGGATGTTGAGGCCGATATATGCCTCAACGAAGTCTTCGGACTGGGCGAATTTATGAATTTCCCCGGCGTCATCGGCGCGGATGCGGACGTCATAAAAAAGCTGGAGGCGGCGCACGGCGCCGGCAAAATTATCGACGGCCACGCCCCCTGCGTGCTCGGCGATGCGCTCAACGCCTACCTCTGCGGCGGAATTTCCACCGACCACGAATGCGACTCCCCTGAAGAGATGGCCGCCAAGGCTGACAGGGGCATGTATGTCCAGCTCCGCCACAGCTCGTCCATCCACGATATAGCCAAAAACTGCGCGGCGGTAAACGCCGGCAACATGTCCAGATTTGTCATGTGCACGGACGACCGCCATGCCGCCGACCTGATGAACAAGGGGCACATCGACGACGCTCTCCGCACCGTCGTTGCGGCTGGGCTCGATCCGCTGTGGGCGGTCACCATAGCCACGCTCAACGCGGCGCAGTGCTACGGCCTCAGGTGGCGGGGCGCCATAGCTCCCTTTTGGTTCGCGGATATCGCCGTCGTGGATAACCTCACGGATTTCAACGTAAAATACGTCTTCAAGGATGGCGCGCCCGTCGCCGCGGACGGAAAACCCCTCTTCGATACCTCCAAGAGATACCTGCCCTCCGATGTGCTCAACACCGTTCACATCGGTGCTCTCGCCCCCGGTGATTTTGCGCTCAAACTCAAGGGCGGCAGGGCGCGCGTCATGACTCTCAACCCCGGCACCATACTCACGGGGTGCGAGGTCACGGATATACGCAGCGCAGACGGCGACGTCATTCTTCCCGATAACGTCTTAAAGCTCGCCGTCGTCGAACGCCACGGCAAAAACGGCAACATCGGCCGCGGGCTTTTAAAGGGCTACGGCTTTAAGGGCGGCGCGCTGGGCATCACCGTCGCGCACGATTCGCACAACATAATTCTCCTCGGCGACGACAACGCCGCCATGGCCAAGGCGGGCAATACGTTAAAGGATATAGGCGGGGGAATGGTCATCGTCGATAGTTCTTCGGGCGCCGTGCATTCGCTCGGGCTGGATATCGGCGGCCTCATGTCGTCCCTCCCCGCGGGGGAGCTCATAAGCCGCAGTTCCGCCCTCTATGAGCGCGCCTATTCCATGGGCGTGGACAGAAGGCTGGCCGCCTTCATGACTCTCGCCTTTCTCTCGCTGGCCGTCATTCCCCACGTAAAACTGCTCGATACGGGGCTCTTCGACGTGGATAAATTTGCTTTCACCGACATAAACGCCTGATATATGGCGGGTAATAAAAAGCCGGCGCGTGCCCTTTTCAAGGGTGCGCACCGGCTTTTTATTGTTTTTAATCCGCCGCCGCGCATTCGCGCGGCGGCTTATCTTCATCAAGTAAGCTATTTATTTTTGCGTTTGCTGTTGTTTTTGTTTTGTATTCGATTCTGATCGTTTTTGTCTTCATTTGTATCCAAAGCTTCGGATATGACCGACAGATAATATATAACAAGGCTCAAAATCAGGAATATAAACATATACAATAAATATTCTACTATGTCGTATGGTGTGGATGTAATTGTCTGGATTATTACTTCGGCTGCTATTATAATAAATGCAATTCCGTTGCTGATATATAAAACAGCTCTTTTAGATAGTTTCTTTCCAGGTCCCTTTTTATTCATTTTCATTCTCCCATAGATGAGTTTTTTCTTTTTGCTAACCATTCAGCTATAAGAGAAAGCTGATAAAGTGCAATTATGAGCAAAGAAAATAAAGTTTGTACGCGTAGAGAATGAAATATTACATTGGAAACGGAAGAAACAAGCAATTTAGTGTCCGGCAGCGGTTCTTGAAGCATAATTGTTGAGCAAGATATTATACATAGAGTTAAAAGCAATACAAAAAATAAAATGTTTGCAATAATTAAAATTTTTTTCTTGGTGAAGCATTTTTGTTTGTTCATGATAACCTCCTGATTGGTTGGATTTTAATAGTTTAATCCCCTAATGTCAAGCTGAATCTCCCAGGCATATTCTTCAATAGTTGGATCGATTATTATATTAAAATCGCTGCCTATTTCGATTTTATCTATTATGCTGATTCTTTGGTAAGTATGTACATATGTCATTTTTACATTTGTAGTTTCTCCTAAGTTGCTTTTGCTTTCTAACACAACTTTTGCTGTTGCATTTTCCATCTCTTTGCCCCAAAAACCTGATTTTTCCCTGAAAACCCAGGCGAAACCCATGCTGCTTTCAGATATTTCTTTGGCAAATTGTACGTCGCCGGCATTTTCGTAATATTTTCCGGATATTGAATCTGATACCGCTTCAATATTACCATCGCCTCCCCATGTTATTGCAATCACGTCATCGGCGTCTTCTTCTGCGGATTTATCATTTTCCCAGCCCCAGACAAGTTCGGCTTTCCAACTTGCTGTTGCTGTAATATCGTATTGACTATCGGAATCATCGTAAAATACAGCTAATTTAATTGTCAAGCGATGCTTTGCGGTTGTAACCGGGCCATAATATTTGTCATTGTTTACGGTTGCTGCAGTTGTTAACGTGTTATTGTTATAATTATCGGGGGAATCAATTTCAGCTTTTTTAAGCAGTCGGCTGTCTGTTGTGTTGCCGTTTTCATCGTATTTTTCCTCAACCCATACACTTTTCGAAACGCCCACGACAAATTTATCGTCAGATTGCGTGTCGCCCGAAGTTAAGTTCGAACGCATGGTTGCGGGGGTAGTTGTCGCTTCGTTCGTCTGGGATTTAATATGGTTATTAAAATCTTTTTCGTTATAATAATATGTTGTTTCTGAATAATACTCGTCGTCCGAACAGATTGTAAATGTGTCGCGCTGACCGTCTGTCGCCATATACAATGTCGGCAAAATAACAATTGCGCCGGTTGTAATAATAGCGGCTAAGCCAAATAATATGCTTTTTAGTGTTTTGTTTAAAGATTTTTTGTTGTTGATAGTTGTCATCATTTTTTTTCCTCTTAATAAAAATTAGTTAAGTTGCAACTTACACGTATAATGTATCACCGCAGGCGGCAAAAGTCAACAGCAAAGAGTGAAAATGCTGTCCCACATTTGTCCCAATCGTATATCAGCGGACAAAAATACGATTTTGCTTTACTTTTTTTCGCTTTGTGATATAATATTACAATATGAACAGGATAGATGGCAGATATATACGCAATTTAAGAGAGGAAAGAGGGTATTCCATGCGTACTTTTGCGGACATGATTTATGTTTCTAAATCTTCATTACAGAGATGGGAACAGACCTCCGTGCCGGATAACGAGGACGTAATTAAAAAAATTGCCGAAGCGTTTGGCATGACGGAAGAAGAACTCCGTCTCGGCTCCGAGCGCGAGTTCGGCAAAACCTGTTACGACTACGGTCTTACCTCCGACGAGCGTGCTCAGGCTAAGTTCGGCGTAAGAGGCCTTGGCATCGTCGCGGTGGTCGTGGGCGTTGCAATCGTTCTTTTTATTCTTCTGTCCATAATAGTTTAGATATTCGCGCAATGACGCGTCTGCTGCAACTCAGTCAGCGGGAAGCAAATAAGTTCCGCAAGAGCAGAGATGTAATTGTCGTCTGCGGAATATAACGCAACGTTACGTTATTTGGGCCTTGCAATTCACGCGCCGCGGCCCCGCATTTCAGACGTTTTGCCCGGCAATTGCAGGCTTTTTGCATTTTTTTCCAAAAAATACAAATAAACACGTTTACAACGGCGGTAAAATATAGTACAATAGAATAAGAATTTAAAATAGCTTATTGTGCGCCGCGGCGGATATCACTTTTTATCACAATTTTAACGGAGCAGTTTTAGTTAACATGGGACTTTTCAAGTACATCGCAAATGCCGACAGCCGCAGAGCGCTGCGCAAGCTCGATAAACAGGCCAGGATGGTGGAAGACCTCGAGCCCAAGTACGCCGCCATGAGCGACGAAGAGCTCAAGGGGCAGACGGCGATATTCAAGGAGCGCCTGGGCAAGGGCGAAACGCTGGACGATATTCTTTACGACGCCTTCGCGGCCCTCCGCGAAGCCAGCTGGCGCGTCCTCAAGATGAAGCACTTCCACGTGCAGATAATAGGCGGCATCTGTCTCCATCAGGGGCGCATTGCCGAGATGAAGACGGGCGAAGGCAAAACGCTCGTCTCCACGCTGCCCGCCTACCTCAACGCCCTCACCGGCAAGGGCGTGCATATTGTCACCGTCAACGATTACCTCGCCAGGCGCGACGCCGAGTGGATGGGCAAGGTGCACAAGTTCATGGGGCTGACGGTCGGTGTCGTCGTTCCCGGCATGGACGACAAGCAAAAAAAGGAAGCCTATCAGTGCGATATAATTTACGGCACCAACAACGAACTGGGCTTCGACTACCTCAGGGATAACTTAAAGACGTCCATCCCCGCAATGGTTCAGCGCGAACTCAATTACTGCATAATCGACGAAATCGACTCCATTCTCATAGACGAAGCCCGCACGCCCCTCATCATTTCGGGCAAGGGCGGCGAAAGTTCGCAGCTCTACGTAGATGTGGACAGGTTCGTGCGTTCGCTGCACGGCGGCTTCGACGACGACAAAATGGAGGCCGAAAGCCGCGTTCCCCTGCGCAGCAAAAAGGGGCAGGAGCTCACCGAAGAGCAGAAAAAGGTCAACGATCAGCTTGCGGCCATTCTCAAGGACATGGAGGACTGGGACTATATCATCGACAGAAAGGACAAGTCCGTCACCATAACCGAAAACGGCGCCAAAAAGGCCGAAAAATTCTTCAACATCAAAAACCTCGGCGACATCGAAAACGCCGATCTCAACCACCACATACAGCAGGCCCTCAAGGCCCACGAACTCTTCGCCCGCGACGAAAACTACATCGTCACCGATGAAGGCGAGATAATGATAGTCGATGAATTCACCGGCCGCCTCATGGTGGGCAGGAGGTATTCGGACGGCCTTCACCAGGCCATAGAGGCCAAGGAACACGTAAAAGTGCGCGAAGAGAACAAGACGCACGCCACCGTAACGTTCCAGAACTATTTCAGGCTGTATAAAAAACTTTCGGGCATGACGGGTACGGCAAAGACGGAGGAGGCCGAGTTCAGAACCATCTACTCTCTGGACGTCGTCTGCATCCCCACCAACAGGCCTGTCGTCAGGGAGGATCAGCCCGATAAGATCTTCGCCACCGTCGAGGCCAAAAAGAAGGCCATAGTCGAAGAGGTCGTCCGCCGCCACGAAAACGGCCAGCCCGTGCTCATCGGTACGGTAACGGTCGATAAGTCGGAAGAGATCTCCCGCCTTCTCCGCCGCAACGGCATAAAGCACAACATCTTAAACGCAAAGAACCACGCCCGCGAGGCCGAAATAGTCGCCCAGGCGGGCAGATACGGCGCCGTCACCATAGCCACCAACATGGCCGGCCGCGGCACCGATATTCTCCTCGGCGGCAACCCCGAATACCTCGCCAAAAAGCGCATGAGGGAGGAGGGCTACGACCACGACATGATAGAAGTGGCCATCTCCTATGCCGACAGGCAGTTCACCGAGGAAGAGCAGGTTGCCAGAAAGCGCTATGCCGACCTCTACGATATGTACAAGGCCGAAACGGACGCCGAAAAGCAAAAGGTCATAGCTGCCGGCGGCCTGTGCATAATCGGCACGGAGCGCCACGAGTCGCGCCGCATCGATAACCAGCTCCGCGGCCGTGCGGGGCGTCAGGGCGATCCGGGCGCTTCGGTATTCTTCATCTCCCTCGAAGACGACCTCGCAAAGCGCTTCGGCGGCGAAAAGTTAAAGGCAATCTACTCCAGACTCATGGACGACGACGAGTGCCTGCAGTCCAAGATGCTCTCCCACTCCATAGAGAACGCCCAGATGGCGATAGAGGGGCGCAACTTCGGCGCGCGCAAGCATACGCTCCAGTACGACGAAGTCATGAACGAACAGCGCAAGCTCATCTATTCGGAGCGTTTAAACGTCCTCCGCGGCGGCGACGTCCACGATCAGATGCTCAAATACATCCCCGACTATGTGGCAAAGATACTGCACGAAACGGTCAACACCGACGCCATGCCCGAGCTGTGGGATGCCGAAGCCCTCAACGCGGCGCTCAAGCAAAAGGTATATCCCGACGAGTGTCAGTTCGAAATTACACGCGAGATGCTCGAAAAGTGGGATTACGAGTACGCCGTAGAAAAGATTTCCAAGGAAGTTAAAAAATCTTACGAAGAAAAGATAGAAAATATCGCCCGCGAGACGCGCGGCCAGGTCGATTACCACCAGGTTGAGCGCAACGAGCTTCTCCGCGCGGTGGACAGGAACTGGATCGACCACATCGACGCGATGGATCAGCTCCGCAAGGGCATAGGCCTCCGCGGCTACGCCCAGCAGGATCCCGTAATAGCCTACAAGCAGGAAGGCCACGAGATGTTTGAAGAGATGATAGACCGCATTCAGACGACTACCATCTCCCGCCTCTTAAAGGGCAGAATAGTGCGCATCCCCGCCGCGCCGCCCAGACCTACCATGGTTCGTCCCGCACAGCCCGCGCAGCCCGTTCAGAACGCGCAGCCTGCCGGCAACGCCTCCGCGCCCGCGCAGAGCGCGCAGCCCGCACAGGCGGCACCCGCCGAAGGCGGCCGCGTTCCCCTGCCCTTTGCCAAGCCCATAGATGCCGAAGGCAACTTCGTTCCCCGCGACGTGCGCATACACAGACCGGGAAAGGATGAAAAGTAATGTTTAAAGCAGACGATTACAGACTGCGCTTAAAGTCGCTTGCCGATACCCTCGCCGAAGCCAAGTACGCCCTGGATATCGATAATCTGGGCGGAAGGCTTGCCGATCTCAAGGCCGAGCAGGAAAATCCCGAAGTGTGGGGGGACCTCGAAAAATCCAAAAAGATAGGCCGCGAAGTATCCTCGATCGAAGGCAAAATCGCCGCCTACGAAAGGGGCGAAAAGGCCATAGAGGAGGCAAGAACGTTCATCGACCTCATCGAGGAGGCGGATGACGAAAGCCTCATCCCCGAGCTGGAGGAAATGATCAAGACGGCCGAAGAGGACATAGAGGACATGCGCATCCGCGCCCTGCTCCGCGGCAAGTACGATTCCAACAACGCAATTTTGAGCCTTCATTCGGGCGCCGGCGGCACCGAGGCCTGCGACTGGACGCAGATGCTCTACAGAATGTACTGCCGCTACTGCGAAAAGCAGGGCTTCCGCGTCACCGAACTCGACATGGAGAGCGGCGACGAAGCCGGCATCAAATCTGTCTCGTTCAAGGTGGAAGGCGAAAACGCCTACGGCTTTTTAAAGGCGGAAAAGGGTGTGCACCGCCTCGTGCGCATATCACCCTTCGATTCCAACAAGCGCCGCCACACGTCCTTCGCCTCGCTCGAAGTCATGCCCGAAGTCGATGACGAAGGCGAAGTCGTCATCCGCGACGAGGATATAAGGATAGACGTATACCGTTCCTCGGGCGCGGGCGGACAGAAGGTAAACAAGACCGAAACGGCCATAAGAATAACCCACTTTCCCACGGGCATCGTAGTCACCTGCCAGAACGAAAGGAGCCAGCTCCAGAACAAGGAGATGGCCTTCCAGTACCTGCGCGCAAAACTTCTTGAGCGCCAGATTGCCGAGCGCGAGGCGGCCGATGCCGAACTCAAGGGCGAGATCAAAAAGATAGAGTGGGGCAGTCAGATACGTTCCTATGTGTTCTGTCCGTATACGCTCGTAAAGGATCACCGCACGGGCTACGAAAACACAAATATCCAGGCCGTTATGGACGGCGACATTCAAGGCTTCATCATAGACTACCTCAAAAAGACCGTATAACAAGTTAAACAGGGATATTTCAACGCCGCATACGGCGGAAGGAGATAAATTATTATGTCAAACAGAGTCAGCGAAGACGGCAGAGCCACGGTAAAGATGTCCTCCGCGGCTGAAGAGCTCACAAAGAGGCTTGTCAAGCTCTACAGCGCCGAAATTTTCGTGCGCGAAGGCAAGGAGCTCAGGGAGCAAATTCTCCGGACGGGGCTGGATGCGGCCTCGCGCCTCGCGGGCATATCCATGCTCTCGGAGCGCGCCGCCAAGGTCAACGCCGCCAACGAAACCGTAATCTTGCTCACGCGCGTCGTCTATACGGCAAACGTTATGTTCATGCTCGGCCTCTACACGCAAAAGCAGGTAGCGCCCGTAATCAACTACAGCCGCGCCGTCCTTTCGGCCCTGCGTGAACTTCTCTCCAACGTGCCCGAAAAGCGCAGAGTCATCCGCGTCAAGAATCCCGTGCGCGTCGTCACGGCTCAGTCCGACGCCGCAGAAGGCGACTACGTTGCCGAAGATGCGGGCGACTACGTCGAATCCTTCTCCTTCGTGAGCGGTTTCGACGACGGCGAAGGCAATTCCGACGGCTTTGACGACATAGTTTAAAATAAAAAAATTGCAGGCCGCGCATGTTGCGGCATACATTGTCCGGGGGCGCAAAATTCCCCCGGGCAGTATAATTGCGGAAAAAAATTGCCGCGGCGGCTTGTGCCGCCGCGGCCTTAACTTATATTTATGTACGATATTTCCGGTTACAAAATCACATCCGAACCCGTAATTTTAGGCATAGAGAGCAGCTGCGACGAAACGGCCTGCGCAATCCTGCGCGGCAGAAAGCTGCTCTCGAACTGCATAATTTCCTCGGCCTCCGAACAGGCCAAGTACGGCGGCGTAGTGCCCGAAATCGCCTCGCGCATACACACCGAAGCGGTTGGCAAGGTCACGCAGGACGCCCTGAGGGAGGCCGGGCTCGCTCCCTCGGATATCGACGCCGTGGCCGTAACTTACGGCGCGGGGCTTCTTGGCGCGCTGCTCGTGGGGCTCTCCTTTGCCAAGGGCTTCGCCTACGCGCTCAACATTCCCCTCATAGGCGTCAGCCACATCAGGGGGCACCTCGCGGCGGCCTACCTCGACGATCCCTCGTTAAAACCGCCCTATGTCACGCTGCTGGCCAGCGGCGGCCACACGGCCATACTGCACACAAAGAGCTATACGCAGTTTGAGGTGCTTGCAAAGACGCTGGACGACGCCGCGGGCGAGGCGATGGATAAGTGCGCGCGCGTCCTGGGGCTGCCCTATCCCGGCGGGCCACACATTCAAAGGGCGGCGCAGGGCGGCACGGCGTGCATAAAATTTCCCTCCGCGCAGGTAAAGCACGGCACGGGCACGGCCTTTTCGTACAGCGGCCTCAAGACTGCCGTAATAAATTACTGCCACAACCTCTCGCAAAAGGGGCTGCCCGTTCCCGTTGCCGACGTTGCTGCATCCTTCCAGAAGGCGGCAATAGATCCGCTGGTGGATAACACCGTCAGGATGGCTTTAAAATCGGGCGTCTCCACCGTCACGGCGGGCGGCGGGGTGATAGCAAATGCCTATCTCCGCCAGAGGCTCAGGGAGGAGTGTGCAAAGGCTGATTTAAAACTCGTCCTTCCCGAAGTTAAGTTCTGCACCGATAACGCCGCCATGATAGCTTCCGAAGGCCTAAACAAGTACCTTTCGGGCGATTTCGCGCCGATGGATATCAACGCCGCCGCGCAGGTGGAATTAAAGTAAGGAATTCCTTATTTGGTTTATTGCAGCAAACTTATTGCTTTATAATTTTTCAGGGCAATGTTTCAGGAGAGAGAAATGATTGAATTTACGTTTGCCGACGGCGAGGAGATGGGCGCATACGATGGCGAAAGAGTTATAACCTTTAAGAGCGCCTTTATAGATAAATATAAGGACAACGCACAGGCCGTGGAGCGCGCCGCGGCCTGGAAGACGACGGGGCGGGGCGCAATCTTCCGCGAGGCCTATTCCGATCCCTCGGCGCTCACCTTCGAAAGTTCCGTTACGGGCGTCTATCCGGGCGAGGGGGACGAGGTGGTTTATTCCTTCAAAATCAACCAGACGTCGGGCATATATAAAAAGCACGTCGCCGACGAAAAGATTCCCGAAGCGCATGTCATCAACTCGGTTGACTTAACTTTCGGCGGCGGCAGTTTCAATTGTGCGAAGGGCGAACTCGCGGTGAGCGTCGGGCACGGGTATTACAATTCGGATATCGCGCTGTTCAACGTTGCCACTGGCGACTATAAGACCGTCACCGAAGGCGACACTGCCGACGAAGATCCCTTCATCTGCGACGACAACCCCGATATTATCTACTACGCATCGCGCGCGGTGGGAAGGGACGTGCACGGTGAATTTGTTGCATTTGCCCCTTCGGCCCTCTACAGGCTCGATCTTTCCACTATGCGGCTCGACGAGGTTGCTTCGTCGGATAAGTACGGCTACTTCAATCCCGTCGTGTACGGCGGCGAACTGTATGCAATCCGTATGCCGGCGGGCAAAAGAAAGGGCAATCCCCTCCTGGAAATCGTGCTCATCCCCTACCGCATTCTGCAGGGCATCGCTGGCTTTATAAATATGTTTGTCAATGTGTTTGCAGGCAAAAGCCTCACCTCATCGGGCGCCAACCCCGCAAAGGGGCGCGACTACGATTCCCGCAAAATCGCCATCGCCGGCAACCTGGTGGACGTCGAAAGGGAGGCCAAAAAGAACGCCTCCAAAAAGGACAGCGACTACGGCTTTGTCCCCAAAAGCTATCAGCTTGTCAACGTTAAAAGCGGCGAAGTGCTCGCCTCGGGCGTGGCCGGCTTCGATATCTCGCCCGAAGGGACAATCTATTACACCAACGGCCGCAGGATCTTTGCCTTAAAGGGCGGAGTCAGAAAAAAAGTGTGCAATACCTCTCTCTGCCTGCATATAAGCTGCCGTCACAGCCGCCAAAAGTCGGCCGATTTCTTCAATTTTTAAATACAGTTGATACAAATTTAATAATACAGTTAATTCAGTTAATATAGTTAATACATAAAATTACGGTTGCAAAGCAGCATTTTTTACTTTACAATTGCCCATAAATTTTATATAATAAATCTACAATTTAATTTTCAAAGGCGATAACAGGGGACAACGCCGCAACAACAGGTGCCTTGCAGAGAGTTCCGCGTTTTGGTGAAAGCGGTTCGGGCGGTCTTGCGTATATCACCCCTCAGCCTGCGCCCCCAAATGCAAAAAGTAAGGGCGCACGTATTCGCACCACGTCAAAAGTGCGGCAAATGTCAGTTTGTTTTGGTGGTTTACAAGCACTATATAAGTGTCCAAACGGCGCTTATGTGGTGCTTTTTGTCTATCCGCCTGTCTTTCCCGCCTTTTTTACGTATTCGGCGGGCAATCCAAACTTTGTAAGAGGTTTTTAATTATGTACGAAAAAGTTGATACATCCTTAAATTTCGTCGAACGCGAAAAATCGGTCAATAAATTCTGGAAGGATAATCACATCTTTGAAAAATCGGTGGATATAAATATCGGCGGAGAGGAATTTTCCTTCTACGACGGCCCCCCCACGGCCAACGGCAAGCCGCATATCGGCCATATCCTTACGCGCGTAATGAAGGATATCATCCCGTGCTATCAGACAATGAAGGGCAAACACGTCCTCAGAAAGGCCGGCTGGGATACCCACGGCCTGCCCGTCGAACTCGAAGTCGAAAAATCGCTCGGCATCGACGGCAAACAGCAGATCGAAAGCTACGGCATAGAGCCCTTCATAAAGCAGTGCAAGCAGTCGGTGTGGAAGTATAAGTCCGAATGGGAAAAGATGTCCGAACGCGTCGGCTACTGGGTGGATATGGATCACCCCTATGTCACATACGACGATAATTATATCGAATCGGAGTGGTGGGCGCTTAAAGAGATGCACAAAAAGGGGCTTTTATACAAGGGGCACAAAATCGTGCCCTATTGCCCCCGCTGCGGCACGGCGCTCTCCTCGCACGAGGTGGCGCAGGGCTACAAGCTCGTCAAGGAAAATTCCGTCGTTGCGCGCTTCAAGGTGAAGGGTAAGGAAAACCTGTATATCCTTGCCTGGACTACGACGCCCTGGACTCTTCCCTCCAACGTCGCGCTCTGCGTCAATCCCGATGAGCTGTACGTCCAGATAGAGAGCGAAGGCGTAAACTACATCCTCGCCAAGGCGCTCGCGGATAAATTCTTCGAAGATTACAAAGTAGTTGCCGAAAAGAAGGGCAGGGAGTGGGAAGGGCTCGAATACGAACCTCTCTTTGACGAGACCACAAGGGAAATCGCCCGCATCTCGCCTGCAAACGCCCCCGCAAAGGCGCACTATGTCGTCTGCGATACCTATGTAACCATGGGCGACGGCACGGGCGTCGTCCACATCGCGCCCGCATTCGGCGAGGACGACTACAAGGTGGGCAAGAGGTACGGCCTCCCCGTCGTCCAGCTCGTCAACGAGCAGGGCTGCTTCGATGCCCGCTTTCCCTCGCTGCAGGGCGTATTCGCAAAAAAGGCGGATAAGAGCATCATAGAGCGCCTCGAAGAGGAGGGCAAGCTCTTCAAGGTCATCCCCTTCGAACACGATTATCCCCACTGCTGGCGGTGCGATACTCCCCTTTTGTACTACGCCCGCTCGTCTTGGTTCATCGAAGTCACCAAGGTCAAAAAGGATATAATCGCGGCCAACCGCTCGGTAAACTGGATGCCCGAAACCATCCGCGAAGGCCGCATGGGCAACTTCCTCGAAAATGTCATCGACTGGGGGCTCTCGCGCGACAGGTACTGGGGCACGCCCCTTCCCGTGTGGATCTGCCCCGACTGCGGCGAGATAGAAGTCATCGGTTCAAAGGCCGAACTTAAAGAAAAGTGCGGAATTCCTTACGGTAAGGATATTGAACTTCACCGTCCTTACCTCGATAACCTCACCTGCAAATGTCCCAGGTGCGGCGGCAGCATGAAGCGCACGCCCGAAGTTATCGACTGCTGGTTCGATTCCGGCTCCATGCCCTTTGCGCAGTATCACTATCCCTTTGAAAATAAGGATCTCTTCAACGAGACCTTCCCCGCCGACTTCAGCTCCGAAGCCGTCGATCAGACTCGCGGCTGGTTCTACACCCTTCTCGTAGTCAACACCATCCTCTTCGGCAGGGCGCCCTTCAAAAACTGCATAGTTTTAGGGCACGTTAACGATAAAAACGGAATAAAGATGTCCAAGCACAAGGGCAACGTGGTAGATCCCTGGTCGGTGCTCGATAAGCAGGGCGCCGACGCCGTGCGCTGGTATTTCTATACGTCTTCGGCTCCCTGGCTGCCCTCGAGGTTCTATGAGGAAGCCGTCTCCGAAGTCCAGCGCAAGTATATCGGCACGCTCTGGAACACATACGCATTCTTCACGCTGTATGCCGAAATAGATAAGTACGATCCCTCAAAGTACAGCCTGAAGGACTGCAAGCTCTCCCTCATAGACAGGTGGATACTCTCCAAGCTCAATTCGCTCGTCAAACTCGTCGATGAAGACCTTGCAAAGTACGAAATCACCGAATCCTCCCGCGCCCTTCAGGACTTTGTGGACGTCCTCTCCAACTGGTACGTCCGCCGCGGCAGGGAGAGGTACTGGGGCTCGGAAATGACGGAGGACAAGATAGCGGCATACACCACGCTCTACACGGTGCTCGTCACGCTCGCAAAGCTGACCGCGCCCTACACGCCCTTTATTGCGGAGATGATGTACCGCAACCTCGTGCCCGCCTTCTTCAAGGATGAGCCCGTCTCCGTGCATCTCACGTCCTTCCCCGTCGCCGACGAAGGCTTCATTGATAAAACGCTCGAAAAAGGCATGGACGGCGTGCTCGATATCGTCGTTCTGGGGCGCGCCGCGCGCAACGCAGGCAACCTCAAAAACCGCCAGCCCCTCGCGGAGATGATAGTGGTTACAAACCGCGACTTCTCTCTCACGGCGGAAGAGGAGAGGATTGTCCTCGATGAACTCAACGTCAAAAAATTTACCGTCGCCGACGACGCCTCAAAATACATCAGCTACATGTTAAAGCCCCAGCTCAAGACGCTCGGCCCCAAGTACGGCAAACAGCTCGGCGCAATCTCCGCCTTCCTCTCGTCCTGCAATGCCGACGAGGTAGTGGAGGCAGTCAAAACGACGGCGCATACGAGATAAAGGATCTCGGCATATTCTTAAAGCAGGAAGATCTTCAGATCTTCACCCGCTCGGCCGAAGGCTACGTCGCCGCGCAGGATAAGGGAATAACCGTCGCTCTCGACAGCACTCTCACCGACGAACTCATCGACGAAGGCATAGAGCGCGAACTCGTCTCCAGAATACAGAACATGCGCAAGGAGGCCGGCTTTGAAGTCACCGACAGGATTGCCGTCTATTACACGGCGTCCGGCAGGGCGGCCAACGTGCTCAAGGCGGCGGCATTCGCTCCCGATGTCCTCGCCACTTCCATAGAGGAGGGCGAAGGCTCCGGCTTCACCAAGGAGCAGTCCATCAACGGCGAAAAGGTCACGCTCACCGTCAAAAAAGTGTGATTGAACGGCACATATGCCCCGGATAACCCCTTTGAGGCATAATAATTCAGGGACGCTCATAGTATATGCTATGAGCGTCTTTGATTTAGCCGCGGGGCAGAGCGGCACTATCGTTAAAATTTCGGCGCGCGGCGTAGTCGCCGCGCGTCTTTCGGCACTCGGCTTTGCGTGCGGGGCAAGAGTCACCGCGCTGGCCTTCAGCCTGTTTAATTCAAGCATATTAGTGGGTATAAACTCCTCGCGCGTCTCTCTGCGCTCGTCCGTTGCGTGCCTCATAGAGGTCTCGCCGTGAAGGTCGCGCACGTCGGAAGCGCCCGTTCAGCCGCAGGCGTAAATGGCGCAGACGGCCATATATGTGGCCGCGAACGCCCGAAAAAAATGAATATAGTCCTTGCGGGCAATCCCAATGCGGGCAAGACCACGCTCTTCAACGCCTTAACCGGCAGCCGGTTGCGCACGGGCAATTTCCACGGCGTGACAACCGCGTCCGTGACAAAGGATATGGGCGGCGTCTCCGTCACGGACAGCCCAGGGCTCTATTCCTTCGAAGCATACACAATGGAGGAGGCCGAAGCGGAGAGGGCGATAGCCTCCGCCGACGTCATAATCGACGTGGTAGACAGCCTCACCCTGCAAAATTCGCTCAGGCTCACGCAAAAGCTGCTTTCGCTCAACAAAAACGTCGTCGTATACCTCACAAAGATGCCCGCTCTGCGCGCCCGCGGCGGATGGGCAGACGGGGAGGAGCTTGAAAAATTTTTGGGAGTTCCCGTCTATGACTGCCCGCCGGCACAGCTGAAAGAGCTCATTCTCGGCGGCGCGCTTCTCCGCCCCGCGGCGGCGGGCGAAAGTTCGTTGGATAGGGCATATTGCGCGGGCAATTACAATATATCCCCGCTCGAAAGGCCCTTTTACGCAAAGTTTTCAGCCCCGTTTATCTTCGTCGCCGCAATGGTTTTGACCTTTTTTCTCACCTTCCATCCCGCCATGCCGGGCGCGATTTTAAAGGATGCGGTGCACGAACTTGTCTGCGTCAGGCTTGCGGGCCTTCTTACCTCGCGCATGACCAATGAGGGGGTAATATCCTTCGTCCAAACGGGCGTGCTGGACGGGGCGGGGGAAGTAATTTCCTTCATTCCCCAGCTCGCCATTCTCTGGC
>CALVLX010000120.1 GCA_944341195.1 uncultured Clostridia bacterium | reverse complement strand
ATAGCGCAGGCGCGGCCGGAATTTCCGGCCGCGCCTGCGCATTATCTTAAAATATCTGCCAATATTCACACCCTCTTAAAGCGCTTTATCCTGCGTGCGGAAAATATTATGCACACGGAAAACCCGTCCGCCGT
The DNA here is from genome assembly GCA_944341195.1 of uncultured Clostridia bacterium. Taxonomy (GTDB): domain Bacteria; phylum Bacillota; class Clostridia; order Christensenellales; family Borkfalkiaceae; genus Coproplasma. The sequence continues at coordinate 11,682 of CALVLX010000120.1, read as the reverse complement.
GCGCGTTATGTTCATGTCCGGGCGGCCGTCGCTTTCAAAGTATTCGTCGCTCACCCTCTTAAAGTCCGCAAGGAAGAGTTCCTCCTCGCCCTCGGTCATCTCCTCTCTGTCCAGCATTATGCTTTCGGCTATGTCGTTCATGTCAAAACTCCTTTTATTTTAAGGCGTTTTCCGCAGATATGCCTCTCTGCACGTCCTCCGCACGGCTTCGCCTTAAACGATTTCGTGTTAAATTTTGGGGCGTATGCGCCTCTTGATATATCCCCCCGGGCCGGAATACCCGCGCGCGGGCGAAAATACTTTTTTGCCCTCCCCGGCCAGGCGCATGGCGGTCAGTTTAAACGCCCTCGTGCTGTCCGCGCGCATACTCCCCAGCGGCATGTTCAGGTCTTCGGGTATCACGCCCCACAGCGGAACGCGCAGCAGTGCGGCGATGTCGCTTGGCGCGGGTACTATCCCGTCGTAAATCAGTCCGCCGTTCACTCTGTTCACAATCAGCCCCACGTCCTCTATGCCGCCGTCGCGCGCCTCGTTTATGGCGGCGTCGGCGCCCTTTATTCCCGTCGGATAGGGCTCGCACACCACCGCCGCGCGCGAGCAGGCGTTCATGCCCGCCTTGTCGCACAGCACATAGTCAAAGCCCCCTTCAACTTCGCCCGCCGCCGCGTTGGCATACTTCCTGTCCGTGCACCCGGCGCAGGGCAGCAGGTAAAAATTGGGCGAGCGGGGGTGTCCCACCAGCACCTGCTTTATTCTGCACGCGCCCTTGCGCGCCTCCTCCAGCGAATACGTCTGCAGTCCCGCGCAGCCCGATATCGTCAGCGCGGCCGAAAAATTCCTGTCGCCGTCCACAACGAGCACTCTGCGTCCCGCGGCGGCCAGCGCAAGCCCCACGCCTACGGCGCAGGTGGTTGCGCCCGCTCCGCCTTTAAGCGATGTAAAGTATATCATTTCGGACATAAAAATTGCTCCCTTTGCCGTCCGCGTCGCCCGGCTGTAAAAATATATTATATAACTGTATATATAATAATGTATATGTCCGCAAATAAAATGTAAAATTGCGGCGTAATTTGCGTCGTCGGGGCGAAAAATCCCTCCCTGCGTGCGTGTGCCGCGTAAAGGCCGTCCCTTCGGTGTCCTGCGTGCGAATGTTACCCCGCCCGTTTGCATAAATTAAATTATGGAATTTTTACAGCACATTCTGGGCGCGGCGGGAGCTGATACTCTGCACGCCTTCACAGTCGTTCCCGGCTTCGGCGTCTACTTCAGGGGAGTGGGGAGCGTGGCCGAATGCGGCAGCGGCAGGATAGTCGTCGCTTCGGGCGGCGCCGGCATTACCGTGACGGGGGAGGGGCTGAGCGTCGGCAGGTATTTTCAGGGCGATCTGTTTATCTCGGGAAGGATAGAGGAGGTGCGCATTGAATAACATCGCCAGGGTGCGCGTCACCGCCCGTCCCGAAGTCGTCATAAAAAAGCTGTCAAGGGCAAATATTGCAATTTACGGCGTAAAAAGCGCGGGCGCTTACACTTCTTTCGGCGCGGAAGATAAAATGCTAAAAAAAGTTTTTGCAATTTTCTCTCATCCGTGTTATAATATCCGTATAGTAAAATACGGTTTTGTGCGCTCTCTGGCTCTGCGCGCGCTTTCGCGCGCCGGGCTCGTTGCGGGCGCGGCGCTCTTCGCCGCCGCCGTTCTGCTGTCGCAGGCATTTGTTCTCAAAATAAGCGTCACGGGCAGCGGCGCCCATCTCGCTCCGCAGGTCGTCGCCATTCTGCGCCGCCACGGCGTGGAGGAGGGCAGGATTTACGGCGGAGTGGATAGTCCCATAGTCGTCTCGCAGATAATGTCGCTGCCCTCCGTCACCTTCTGTTCGATCAGCAAAAGGGGCGCGGCGGTGGTGGTGGACGTGCAGTGTTCGCGGCAGTCCTCTCCGGCTCCGGACTCATCGCCGCTCGTCTCTCCCGTGGCGGGCAGGGTGGTAGCCGTCGCGGCGGTTTGCGGAACGCCCTGCGTCTCTGCGGGCGACGAAGTTTGCGCGGGCGATAAGCTCATCCTTCCCTACTGCGCGCAGTCGCCGTCGGGCGGCACGGTGTGCATGTGCGCCGGGTATGTGCGCATAAGCGTTTCGGCTTCGGTTACGTCGCTCGCCGCGGAGGAGAGCTCTTCGGCCCTGTCTTCGGCGCTGGCGGCGGTCAACCTCTATTCCGACGAGGCCGAAGTCACGTCCTGCACGGTCAAACGGGTTTCGCAGGGCGTACTCTACACCGTCAACTTCGATTATATTTATACGGCGAGCATAAACATGCGCTAGGCGCCGCCGTGCGGCGGCGCGCGCAGGCCCGCGGAGGTATATGGAGATAACCAAAAGAGTAAACATAGGCAGCGTGGACAAACTTTCGCGCGTGCTGGGCACTTTCGACGAAAACTTCAACACCATCATGCACGAGCTGGGCGTCGTCATCCGCATCGACGGATTGGAAGCCGTCGTCACCGGCGCCGACGAGGTCTGCCATCAGGCCGCGGAAGTAATTAAAAATCTCGCCCTGCTCTCCGAAAACGGCGAAAAGATAGATAAGAGCAGGGTAATATACTGCATCGAGCTCGCCAGGGAGGGCAAGGCTTCGGATATAACCAAGTTGTCCTCGGGCGCGGTGGCCATAACCTCGCGCGGCAAGCCGATAAAGTGCAAAACGGTCGGCCAGAAAATTTACGTCGATGCCATAAAGGGCAACACCGTGGTGTTCGGCGTCGGCCCGGCGGGCACGGGCAAGACCTATCTTGCCGTCTGCCTCGCCGTACAGGCCATGAAGTCCAAGCTCGTCGATAAAATAATACTCACCCGCCCCGCGGTGGAGGCGGGCGAAAAACTGGGCTTTCTCCCCGGCGATCTGCAGACCAAAGTCGATCCCTATCTCCGCCCGCTGTACGACGCCCTTCAGGAGATGCTCGGGCTGGAAACATACACGAAACTCATGGAGCGCGGCTCCATAGAGATAGCTCCGCTGGCATATATGCGCGGGCGAACCCTCTCAAACGCCTTCATCATCCTCGATGAGGCGCAGAACACCACCGTCGAGCAGATGAAGATGTTTTTAACCCGTCTCGGCGACGGCTCCAAGATGGTCATCACGGGCGACACCACGCAGATAGACCTGCCTTCGGGCAAGAGGAGCGGCCTCGTGCAGTCCACGCGCATTCTGCGCGCCGTCGAAGGCATAAAGGTGGTGGAACTTACCGCAAAGGACGTTGTGCGCAATCCGCTTGTCATGAGCATAGTGCGCGCATACGAGCGTGCCGAAGCCTGCGGGCAGGGCACAAAAGGTGAAAAAGATGAAGAGAAAACTATCCAAGAGAACGATTAGTCTGAGCATATTGCTCTTCTTTCTCAATGTAATACTGCTCTTTGCCATGATATTCCTCCTTCTGGAAGTCAATGTCGGGCTGGACGTAATCAATTACATCGTGGAAAATTACAACAGCGTGCTGTTCGTTGCCTCGGCGGTCATCATACTCTCCATGCTGATGTACGCCTATTTCTACTTCGAGTGCACCGAAATCCTCACGGATATGTCCAAGATAATCGAATGTTTCGTGCTTCTGGATCTCGCGCTCTTTCTCTCCTTCGTCGTCGGCAGGGCCATGGGCAACGTCAACGCGCGCCCCTTCGCCTTTCTCGCCATAATGGCGGCCACCCTCCTCGGCAGACGCGAGGCGGTGTTCCTCAACATAGTCTACGCGCTCATCCTCTTTATAATAGATATCAACTTCACCTTCCCCGTCGGCAGCGAGGCAAACCTGTGGATGAACTGCGCCTGCCTTCTCGTCACCTTCTGCGCCGGCATGACGGCCGTGTTCATAACCCCCGCTGTAAAGTCCAGGATACAGTCCGTGCTCATGGTCTTTGTCCTTCTCGTTCCCGCCGAACTCATTATAGGCGTAATGGAGGTGCTCTTCGTCGAAAATATCGCCGCAAACCTCATAATGCTCGCCTACGGCGCCCTCGGCTGCTTCTTCAGCGTTATAGCGTACATGCTCATTCTGCCCGTGTTCGAGGTGACTTTTTCCGAACTCACCGTCTTCCGGCTCAGGGAACTTACGGGCGACGATGCAAAACTCATCAAAAAGCTCAAGGACGAAGCTCCCGGCACGTATAACCACTCCGTAGTAGTTGCCCAGCTCGCCCAGGCCTGCGCCGCGGCAATAGGAGAGGACGGCGAACTCGCCCGCGCGGCCGCATACTACCACGACATGGGCAAACTCAAAAATCCCGAAATGTTCACCGAAAACCAGTCGGATTACAACATGCACAACGAGCTCTCCCCCGAACTCTCCGCCGATATAATCCGCTCCCACACGCGCGACGGCGCGCAGCTCATCCGCAAGAACCACCTCCCCGAATTCTTTGCCGACTGCGCCGTGCAGCACCACGGCACTATGCCCATAAAGTACTTCTACGCCAAGGCGCTCAAGATGAGCGACGGCGAAATAAACATTGCAAACTATTCGTATGCCGGCCCCACTCCCAGGAGCAAGATAGCCGCCATACTCATGATAGTGGACGCGGCGGAGGCGGCCTCGCGCTCGCTCACCGACAGGTCTCCCAAGGCGGTGGAAGATCTCGTCACTTCGCTCATCGAAGAGCGCCTGGATATGGATCAGTTCTCCGACTGCGACATAACCCTCCGCGAACTCACCATAATTTCCCACACCGTGGCGGTGGCGCTTTCGGGCGTGTACCACAACAGGGTGGCCTATCCCAAACTCAAATTTTCCAAACATTCACAGGAGAAGTAACGCGCCGCGCCTCTGCGCCGGCTGCCGTCCCGTCTATGAACGATCTCAAGATATACTGCGAAGAAATGAATTTTTCCCCCCTCGCGGCCGCGTTCGGCGGCGAAATCGAAAGCGACTGCACCCTCTCCGCCGAGATAATTTTCACGGACGAGGAGGGGATAAGGGAGCTCAACGCGCGCACGCGCGGCATAGACTCGGTCACGGACGTGCTCTCCTATCCGGCCTTTGAAAACGCGCCCGGATCGCGCATATGTGCGGCCGAACATCCCTTTGAAAGGGACGAAGAGGGCAACGTGTTCATCGGCTCCGTCGCCATATGTTCAAAGAGGGCGGAAGAGCAGGCCAAGGAATTCGGTCACTCCGTCGAAAGGGAGATAAACTACCTCGCCGCGCACGGAATATGCCATCTTCTGGGCTACGACCACATGACCGATGAGGACAAACCCATCATGCGCGCCGCCGAAGAGCGAGTGCTCGCAAAGATAAATTTATCGAGGTAACAGATATGAAGAGCGGATACGTAGGCGTTATCGGCCGCGCAAACGCGGGCAAATCTACGCTCGTCAACGTCCTTGTGGGAGAAAAAGTGGCCATAGTCTCCCCCAAACCCCAGACGACGCGCGACGCCATAATGGGCGTGCTCACAAAGGAGGACTACCAGATAGTCTTCGTGGATACGCCCGGCATATACAGGGCGGGCAACGCCCTCTCCGAGAGCATGATGAAGACTACGCAGACCACCGCGCGCGACGTGGACGCAATAATGTTCGTGCACGACGGCCACGCTGGGCTCTCCGATGAGGACATACGGCTCATAAAACGCTATTCGTCGGGCAATATCCCCATGCTTATCGCATATACAAAGATAGATATAATGCCCAGGGAGAACATTCCGGAGGACGTAAAAAAGCTCTACGAAGCGGGCGTGGAATGCGACGTGTTCCCCGTCTCTGCCCGCAGGGGCACAAACTTAAAAAAGCTGGAAGAGGGCGTCGCCGCGCTCCTCCCCGAAGGCGAAAGAGTCATAGGCGAGGACATAATCTCCGATAAGAGCCAAAAGTTCATGATCGCCGAGATAATGCGCGAAAAGATTCTTTTAAAGTTCGATAAGGAGATCCCCCACGGCGTCGCCGTAGTCGTCAACACCTTTGAAATGGGCGAAAACGGCGTGTACGACATAAATCTGGATATAATCTGCGAAAAGGCCAACCACAAGGCCATTCTCATCGGCAAACAGGGCAGGGCCATAAAGGAAGTTTCCTCCTTCGCCCGCGCCGACATGGAAAAATTTCTCTCCTCCAAAGTCTTTCTCACCACATATGTCAAAGTCAAGGAGGACTGGCGCGACCGCCCTTCGGTCATGCGCGACTGCGGCTACGACATAAAAAAGAGTTGAAAATTTCCCCGCTTGAGTTGCGCCACGTCTGATAATATCCGTAATTTTGCGCAAACTCTCCTTAAAGGGGGTGCGTATGAAAAAGAAAGACACGGATGCGGCCGAACTCGCATGGAAGATGTTCAAAAAGACGGGCTCGGTGAGCTATTATATGCTGTATAAGCATCTCAGGAACGATTAAACTGCTCGTAGCTGCGCCGGGCGTTCCGCCTGATGCGGCTTTACCGCGGGCCCGCCGCGCCGCAGGCGCGGCGGGCTCTCAATGCAAGGCATAAAAATATTGCCGCAGGGGTGTGCGTGCCGCGCGGCGGCAGACGTCTTATTGTTGATAAATATGGAAGGAATAAAGGTAAACGCCGTCATGCTGCGCTCCGCGGATTACGGCGAAAACGATAAAATGCTCACGCTGCTCACGGCCGAGCTCGGCAAAATTTCGGCAGGCATAAAGGGCGTAAAAAAGGCGGGCGCAAAGCTCAGGTTTGCGGCTCAGCCTTTTTGCTTTGCGGAGTACATCCTCTCAAGGCGGGGCGAACGCTACACGGTTACGCAGGCCTCGGAGGTGGAAAGTTTCTACGAACTGCGCACCGACATTTCAAAATTTTACGCCGCGTCGGCCGTCTGCGAGTGTGCAAACAGCTTAACTTACGGCGGCGGGGACGATATCCCCGTATTCACGCTCACCGTGCAGGCCCTTTCAAACATCTGCAATTTCAAGCCTTCGCCCTCGCTCATCAGGTTTCTTCTCTCCGTGCTCTCCGTCTCGGGCTATACTATAGGCCTTGAAAACTGTTCGGAGTGCGGCGCTCCGCTTACCTCGCGCGAGAAGATGCGCTTCGATATGAACACGGGCGCGTTCACCTGTTGGGACTGCGGCGACGGCTACGGCACGGGCGGCGCAACTTACAACGTGCTCCGCATGTGCTCGGGCAAGAGCTACCAGCCGCAATTCATCTCTTCCGACGGCGAAAAGCGCGCTCTGCGGCTTTTAAGGGAGTACCTCGTCTACAAGACCGATTCAAAGTGCTCCGGCCTCGGCGAATACATAAGGCTGCTCTGAATACATTTCCCGCACAGCTTGTGCGGGTGAACGTCAAACGCGGCGGCGCAGGCAAAATTTGCCTGCGCCGCCGCGTTATCACTTTAAACGAGCCATAATCCTTACATTTATTACTAGATAAGGAAATCCTTACCTCAATATCTTGTCCAAAGTTTGCGTGATCGGTACGAACAGCAGCGCCACTGTCACTATGGTGCACACCGTCTGGGGCAGCATTGCCGCAAACGAGGCGTAAAAGTACGCCAGCGCGCCGCGTTCCGAAAGTCCGAGTATCAACGGCGCCAGCGCGTCGTCCAGGAGCGTAAAACATATGGTGCACAGCGCCGCCGCGGAGGTGACAAAGATGAGTTTCATCGCTCTGTCGGCATGTTCACCGCCCCTGCAAAAAATCCATATGCAGTCAAAAGTCAGCGCTGCAATGCCGAAGAATACGCCCGCAATGTACAGGAGGGTGTAAACCATGCCCTCGTACACGGGGGCGATCTTCAAGGCTCCCGTGCCCGCAATGCACAGGGCGGCAACGCAAAGCGCCGCGCATACGGCGTTCAGGCTGACTTTAAAGGACAGGGGAAGTTTTTTTGTGCCCTTCAGTCTCCCCGCAAGGCCGAAAACCAGCCCGAAGAGGGGGAAGTAGATGCAGTACAGAATGACGACCTGTATGTAGAAGCCGAATACAATACACCTCAACAGCGCAAAGCACAGCCCCGTAAAAAAACCGAACCTCGCGCCGAACACGTATGCGGTGCACGCCAGCAGCACGGTGACGCACTCCACCCCGGGCAGCGCGTAGAGGGCGTACTGCACGCCTATGAGCATCGCGCACGTCAGCGCTGTAAAGGCTATCTCCTTGGCGGGCGAAAGAACTTTTCTTCTGTGCAGTCCCCGCGGCGTCCCGTTCATCTCACGCCCCGTCAATACGACCACCTGCTGTACACGAGCGCGTAAGTGTAACCCTCCGCCAACGGCATGGCGCTCACGCCGTAGCTTGCGCTGTTTAAAAGTTTTCCATCGTGCTCCCACGTTCCGTAGCTCGCATCCGAATATATCACGCCGCCGTATTCCTCAAGGTCGGTGTATATCATCCAGCTGTATCCGCTCGCCGCGCTCTCATATTTCTCCTCAAGTCCGCCCACGGAGGTGATGTAGGGGCCGTACTGCCCCGCCGTCGTCTCAAACTGCAACTCTCCGTCCGCGCGGAGGGAGAGGAGGTAGTCGTAAAAGGTGTCGCCCTCCTCAAAGTCCTCCCCGTCCATTGTGTATACATAGCTTGTCGGCGCGCCGCCGAAGTCATTCTCCACAAGGTCGGGGTTTATTTTCAGTCCGCCGCAGGCGCAAAATAGGAGGGGGCACGCGGCGGCCGTGCACATCGCGCAGGCAATCAAAAAAGTTTTCATGTCTTAAAATCCTGTAGTTTTGATATAAATTTTACCCCATGTCCGTCAAAAAGTCAAACGCAGGCGCTCCTTAAAGCGTATACGTTAAAAATAATGTCTCCTCTATCCGCCCTTCTCACAGGCACGGTGTATTTCGTATGGCTGCCCTTTTGCGGCGGAACGCAGGCCGGGCGCGGAGCATATCGGCATTTCTCCGCCCCCGTATATAAAAAGAATTTTTAATTTGGACGACATTCTGTGAACTCAAGGCGGAAAGAGGCGGTATAAATATGCACACTGCGGTCGCAGCGGGGCGCGCAAATGCTCCGTCTGCTTCTTAAAAGGGGCAAAAAAACTGTTGCCAAAGGCCGTATGTTGTGGTAAAATAAAATAGTATAACAAAAAATTGCGGTCGCGGCATAAACTGATATTATGCAAAAAGCAATCGCAAAGATAGATCTCGGGGCAATAAGGCACAACGCGCGTTACTTAAAGGGCAGGGCAAACGGGGCACTCTTCTATGCCGTCGTCAAGGCCGATGCCTACGGCCACGGCGCCGTTCAGGTCGCCCGCGCCCTCAAAGGCATTGCGGACGGATTCTGCGTCGCCATCGTCGATGAGGCCGTCGAACTGCGCGTCTCGGGCATAACTTCGCCCGTCCTCGTGCTCACTCCCCCGCTCGGGAAGGACGATGCCGAGCGGATGCGCGCCTACGACATCGCCGCCACCGCGGCGGATATCCACTCCGCGCGCCTCTGCCGCGGGCTCGATGTCCACGTCAAAATAAATACGGGCATGAACCGCTTCGGCTGCCCGCCCGCCATGCTCTCCGCCCTCCTCGCAGAGCTTAACGACAGCCGTGTCTGCGGCGTTTATTCGCACATATATGCGCCCCTTTCTCAAAAAGATACCCTCGAACAGCTCGCCGCCTTCAGGCACTGCGTCGGGCTCGTCAAGCAGATGTATCCCTCCGCGGTCGCCCACTTTGCGGCCACTGCGGGAACTCTCGCGGGCGGCGAACTGCTCTTCGATGGCGTCCGCTGCGGCATAGGCCTCTACGGCTATGCTCCCCGTGGCTTCGCCTGCGATAATCTCCGCCATGCGCTCACCGTAACCGCACGGCGCGTGCAGACGCACGTTCCGCCCTTCGGCGGCGGCGCGGGATACATGGCCGCAGAAAGATCTTACGCCCGCATTTCCACCTACCGCGCGGGCTATGCCGACGGATTGCCCCGCACATATCCCTTGGGTATCGGCAATCTGTGTATGGATTCGTTTGTGTCCGAAGGGTGGGAGGAGAGCGTATGCGTGCTCTCCGATGCCCAAAAAGTCGCCGAAAAACTCGGCACTATTTCTTATGAGGTGCTGTGCAATGCAACAAAGAGGTGCGTGCGTGTCTACGAAGGATGAACTCAGGAAAAAGTTTAGAATAAAGCGCAAATATTTTCAAAACGCCCGCCGCGAGGTCGCCGACGACGCCGTCCGCCGCGCCGTGCTCGAACTCTTTGCGCAAAAGGACAGTTTTTTTATATACCGCAGCTTCGGCTCCGAAACGGATACAACCGGGCTGATTGCCTCGCTCATATCCCTCGGCAAACGTGTATTTCTGCCGCGCGTCGAGGGCGATGACATCGTCGCCGTCAGGTATGCGGAGGGTGCGGAGCTCTCAAAGAGCGCCTTCGGCACGCTCGAACCGTGCGGACAGGCCTTCGCCGGCGATATCGATGTTGTGATAGTCCCTCTTCTGGCCCTCAACCGGCGCGGATTCCGCCTGGGCTACGGCGGCGGCTTTTACGACAGGTATCTGCGCTCTTCCGCCGCGGTAAAGGCGGGGATATGTTATGATTTTCAGCTTACAGACGAATTTTCGGAAGATCCGTGGGACGAGCCCCTCGATCTCGCCGTAACCGAAAAGGGGGTATATTATTTTGCAAAATAAACCCGATTCTTCGCAGTTGGCAAAAAAAATTCTCGGCGAATTTGTCGATATGCTCCACTGCGCCATGCTGCCATTCATAATAATGTGTATATTCAGCAGCACCATTGTTCTCTTCGCCGACATGGACGACATCACCGTGCAGGTGCTTGCCGTCGTCGTCGGCGACGTACTCATAGTCGGTTCATATGTCATATTCGGCAAGCAAAACGGCGCTACGGCGTATAATACCTATTACCTCAACGAAAGCAAGCGTGCTCTGGGCAACACCGAGCAAAAAGTCGTGTTTAGAACGGGTGAATACTCGCTGTGGAAGGGCTTTGTCATTCCCGTCATCTCCTGCGTGCCCTTTATGCTCTTTCTCTTCATCGAAATGTGTCTTCCCAACGCCTTCTGCCAGGTAATGCTGCGTTATGCGTTCGGCTGGGCGTATTATCCCGCCGTCATGACGGGGCTGCACCAGTCCTTTGCCCTCGTGTTCATCGCAGCGCCCGTGGCCGCCCACGCGGCAGGCTATTTCGCGGGAATGAAGAGCGAGGAAAAAAAGCAGGCACTCCTGGCCGAGGAAGAACAGAACAAAAGGGGTAAAAAGCGTAAAAAATGAGAATAATCAGCGGCAGATACCGCAGCTTAAAACTTAACCAGTTCCCCGGTTCGGATATCCGCCCCACGGGCGACAGGGTAAAGGAGAGCCTCTTCAACATTCTCGCCCCGTCCGTCCCAGGGGCAAGGGTGCTCGATCTCTTCTGCGGCAGCGGAGCTCTCGGCATAGAGTGTATCTCGCGCGGCGCAGATTTTGTCGATTTCAACGACGTCTCGCCCGCCTCGATAAGGCTTTTAAGGAGCAATCTGGCAAAGCTCAAAAACGAGCGCGCCTACGCCGTCACAACGGGCGACTATGCCCTCTTTTTAAGGGGCGCAAAAATTCCCTACGATATCATCTTTATAGATCCGCCGTATGCCGATGATTCGGGCATGGGTGGGCTCCAACTTATCTCCCGCCTCAATCTTCTCCCGCCTTCGGGCGTCGCCGTCTACGAACGCGACCGCGCCTTCCGCGGGCAGGTTGAAGGGCTCAAAGTCACCGACGAGCGCAAATACGGCAAAACATATCTCACCTTCTTT